>JANNRN010000046.1:0-2961 GCA_031401375.1 Phyllobacteriaceae bacterium
CGGGCGCGCCAGTTGGCGCTGGAAAGCGAGCGGCAATCGGTGAGCAATGCAATGCAGAGATTGGCCGATCTATAAGTCAACTGCGGCCATCCGGCGTCTGACTGCCGCAACGGCAAGTGGCTTGAGGTTGTGAACTGCTGACAATTCCATCCCGTTTGTTGCATTTGCGTAACAGTCTCGACGGCGAAGCGGGTGAACAAGCTTGCGCCTTGAAATTCTTGAGATTTTTGCGTCAGGCGTGAACAAAACTTAATCAAATTGGAAGGTTTCTTGCCTCAATTCGGGCCAATTGGCTGCAAGTTGCCGCGAAACCGCCACTTTGTTTGTTGCGCGGGTAACAAGACCTGTTACGTGTTCGTCAACTACGGTTCGAACAAATCGAGATTCGGGAGGGCTATATGGCTCGGGGCACCATCAAACTACTATCTGCTCTACTTGCAGTATCTGCAGCGGCCATTGGGTCCGCGCAAGCCGGGGGGTTTTCGCGCGGAACAGCTGACACCGACATTTTGTTTGAAGAAGGCAATTTCAATCTAAGGGCGGGGGCCACGGTTGTTGCGCCACAAAGGGACTATGACACGGTTACAAGTCCGTTGCTGGGCGGAACGGTCGCTGGTTCAGATGGCCGTTACATTGATACATATTTGATTTCCTCTGGCGCGGTGAAGATGAATATCACTAATGACCTGCGCTGCGCCGGCACGCACACGCAGTCCTTTGGGGCCGGTGCAACCTACGGGCCGCAGGCAATTTTGGCCGGCATCATCGATGGAAGCGGCACAGTGTCCGAGGGCTTTTCGTCGAACGAGTTCGGCGCGACATGCGGCTACAAGTTTGATCTCTCGAAAGGCCGGGCATGGATGCTTGGCGGCGTGTTTGCGCAGGATTTCAATTACGAGCAGGTCGTTCAGCTCGCACCCGGTACCTTGGGGTTGCCTGCGGGTTCAACCGCGACGCTTTCCTTTGAAGACAGCCACCGGTTGGGTTACCGGATCGGCGCCGCTTACGAAATCCCCGAAATCGCGCTGCGCGCCCAGATCATGTACCGGTCGGCTATTGATCACGCGCCTGGCAATTCATCTGGCGACAGTTTCGTCGTGAGGCTGCCAAACGGCATTCCGGTGGCGTCATTTGTGACTGACGGCTTTGGAACGTTGCCGCAGTCCATTGAGCTAAAGGTTCAAAGCGGAATTGCGCCAGGCTGGCTGGCGTTCGGGTCGATCAAGTGGACCGATTGGAGCGTGCTGGATGTGTTGACATACAACATCCAAGCCTTCCCACTTGGAGGAAATCCACGCGTTCTCGAATACTTCTGGCAAGATGGCTGGACTGTCACCGGCGGTGTGGGGCACGCGTTCTCTGAGAATGTCTCGGGGCTTGTCGGCTTGACTTGGGATCGAGGCGTGTCGACAACTGAGGATGCTTTGACCGACAGTTACACACTGTTCGCCGGCACTTCGCTGAAAGACAAGATCGGCGGCGAACTGCGGCTTGGCGGTGCGCTCACCTATCTGACGTCCGGTTCCGTCGCGGCAGAGCCCAATCCATTGCTGGATGGCCAAGGCAACACGTTCGCTTATACTGTCGCTGGCGATTGGGCTGTGGCATTCTCTGCGTCTTACGGGGTCAAGTGGTAATATCTCTTTCCGATCCTGACGCTTTCGAAATACCCGGCCATTGCGCCGGGTTTTTCTTTTCAATCAAACCCTTCACGATTTGTGACGTTTCAGCAACACCTGTTTAGGGAGTTTGCGCTATAGATTTGGCGCGCTGGAAATGCCGCTTTCCCGTCACAATCGGGGAGCACCGCGGTCGTGTGCCAACGTGATGACCTGCAAGCATATCGAATTTGTGCCCGGGCAGGCGCGGTTGGGAGAAAAAATGGACGCCAGAGTAACTTCCAAAGCAAATCTTCCCTCGCGCCATACCACCGTCGGGCCGTCGCGGGCGCCGCACCGGTCGTATCTGTATGCGATGGGCCTGTCGGAGAAGGAAATCGCCCAGCCGCTGGTCGGCGTGGCGAGTTGCTGGAATGAGGCGGCTCCCTGCAATATTTCGCTGATGCGCCAGGCGCAGGTCGCCAAAAAAGGTGTGGCCGCAGCCAATGGCACCCCGCGCGAATTTTGCACCATCACGGTGACCGATGGCATCGCCATGGGTCATCAGGGGATGAAATCGTCGCTGGTGTCGCGCGAAGTCATTGCAGACTCGGTTGAACTCACCATGCGCGGCCATTGCTATGATGCGCTGGTAGGGCTTGCCGGTTGCGATAAATCGCTGCCTGGCATGATGATGGCAATGGTGCGCCTCAATGTGCCGTCGATTTTCATCTATGGCGGCTCGATCTTGCCTGGCACGTTCAGGGGCCGGCAAATCACGGTTCAGGACGTGTTCGAGGCGGTTGGCCAGCATTCGGTCGGCGCCATCAGCGATGAAGACCTGCTTGAGATCGAGATGGCGGCCTGCCCGTCGGCGGGTTCCTGCGGCGCTCAATTTACCGCCAATACGATGGCGACGGTGGCGGAAGCGATCGGCCTGTCCTTGCCCTATTCCTGCGGCGCGCCGGCGCCTTACGAGATGCGCGACCGGTTCAATTTTGCCGCGGGCGAAAAGGTCATGGAACTCATCCACAAGAACATCCGTCCGCGCGATATTGTCACCCTCAAGGCATTGGAAAATGCCGCCGCGGTCGTCGCCGCCTCTGGCGGTTCGACAAATGCGGCCCTTCACCTTCCCGCGATTGCGCATGAGGCGGGCATCAAGTTCGATCTGTTTGACGTTGCCGAAGTGTTCAAGCGCACCCCTTACATCGCTGACCTGAAACCGGGCGGCAAATATGTCGCCAAGGACATGTTTGAAGTTGGCGGCATTCCGCTGTTGATGAAGACGCTTCTCGATCACGGTTTCATGCATGGCGATTGCCTGACGGTGACTGGCCGCACAATTGCCGAAAACATGAGC
>JANNRN010000047.1:0-1984 GCA_031401375.1 Phyllobacteriaceae bacterium
GGCCGTTCCAGCGGCAATATCGAGCCGCATGCCGCGCGCCTTTTCGCGATCGAAGATGAGGCCGGGATTTGTCTCAAAGAAATGATAGTGCGATCCGACCTGCACGGGCCGGTCGCCTGAATTGGCGACAGTCAGCACTACCGGGACGGCACCGGTGTTGAGTTCAATTTCACCATGTTTTACAATGACTTCGCCAGGGATCATTTTTATTCACCGTATCGGTTCATGGACGGTCACAAGTTTGGTGCCGTCCGGAAAAGTTGCCTCGACCTGTACATCATGGATCATTTCGGCAATGCCCTCCATGACCTGCGCTCGTGTGATCACATGCGCTCCCGCCTCCATCAATTCGGCGACGCTGCGCCCGTCGCGCGCGCCTTCCACGACAAAATCACTAATCAATGCAATGGCTTCCGGATGATTGAGCCTGACGCCGCGCTCCAGCCGGCGCCGCGCCACCATGGCCGCTATCGAAATCAGAAGCTTGTCTTTTTCACGCGGCGTCAGGTTCATGCAATCTTCCTAAAGTGACCAGCATTTGGGCAGGACTGCCTCACGATTGAGCAGGTTTATCAGTGGAACAAGCCGTTTTCTCAACGTATAAGCGTCTTCCGCCACCAGTCTCGCAAGAAGCTTGCCATCCCAAAAGGAAACAGCGCCACCAGAGCCAATGATGCAGCGCGCCTTCTCAATGAACTTCTCGCCGTCTTTTGAGATCAACAAGACGGTCGCGAACGCCCCCGCGCCGCCAAGAACCGCTTGTTTTTCAGCGGCTTGCCAGATGTCGGCGCCGATGCGAAAATCTTCCGCATGGATCAGCCGTCCTTGTTGACGGATGCGCCAGCGATCACGGAAGTTGCCCGAAATCCGCTTCTCGCCCATGGCAAGCCTGCCGAGCGCCACCGGCTCGACAATGAGCGCCTCCGCATCCCCATCAAGCTCCACCTCAAGCCTGCGCGACAATTGCGCATGGTCAAACAGAATGGTTTCCTGGGGGAGCCAGGCAATCCGGCCGGACTTTCCCACCGTGATCTCGGTCGACACGCTGGCTGTTCCGCCGCTCGACGCGTAGATTTTCTCACATGCCTGCGTTGTCATGGTAACGTCCGCCTCTGCCTCAACATCAATCCGCCAATGCATGCGGTCACCGCCGGTAAGCCCGCCCGCCGTGTTGATCAGCACGGCTTCAAAGCCGCCGTCGGCCCGGTCGGGCACACGGATTTTTGCCGCGCCCTCCTGATAAAGCCGCCCTATGCATGTGCGGCCAAGCCTTTGCTTGGCGACTAGCCGCCCAACACCTGCGGCTCGCTGCATGGGGGTCAGAAGTGAGAGTTCAGCGGCCAGCATGACACCAGCCTAGAGTATTTCCGCTTTTGATGGAATCATCAAAAGCAAAGGACAATGCGGCAATTCAGCGGCCTTGCCGCAAAGAAAGCGGCCTCAAGCGCCAAGTTCGACCGACCTCCTGCGCGCCGCCTCGACGGCTTCACCCACGAGATTCTTGAGCCGGTCGCTTTGCATGAAAACATTGAGCGCTGCCGCTGTCGTGCCATTGGGACTAGTCACCTGTTCGCGCAGTTTTGCCGGCGGGTCAGCGCTTTCCGCTGCAAGGGCGCCTGCGCCCATCACGGTTTGCATGGCCAGTTCGCCGGCGATCTCGCGGGGAAGGCCGGCCGAAACGCCTGCTTCGGTCAAACACTCAATGAAATGAAACACATAGGCGGGCCCCGAACCGGAAACCGCCGTGACAGCATCAATGAGGCTCTCGTCGCCCACCTTCGCCACCCGTCCGCTCTTCGACAAAAGCTCTTTGACAAACGCCTCGGTCTCAGCTTCCACCGCCGCGTTCTGGCAGTAAACCAGCATGCCCTTGCCGATGGCGGCAGGCGTATTTGGCATGCATCGGATCACCGGCGTCTTGTCGCCGAGATGGGTGAGAAAAACTCTAGTTCCGATCCCGGCCGCGATGCTCAGGAAGGTCGAA
>JANNRN010000048.1:0-1688 GCA_031401375.1 Phyllobacteriaceae bacterium
ACCGGAGCCAGCGGAAAACATCAGGGCCAGCGGTCAATATGTACCGCGCGCAAAGGCCGCAGACATGACTGCACCCGACCCGCCAAGCTCAAACGTCACCCAGATTCATCTTGCCAAGTGGGCGCCATCCAGACATGACAAGACCAAGCACCGGCGCAGGCGCGCTATTTCGTTCCCTCGGTCATGAATTGAATAATTGCAGGCGCCGTGCTCAAAACATGATCACGCATAACGGCCTCGGCCTTGTCCGGGTTGCCTGATACAAGCGCATCAAGCAGCGCCTGGTGCTCCTGCAAGGCGCTGATCGGTTTGGCGGCGTGCATGAACCAGAAACGGATTTGCGGTTCCAGAAGAACATGCAGCTTTTCAATGTCCTTCAGCAAGCGCTTCTTGCCGCTCAAACGGCAGATCGCCGCGTGGAATTCCCGGTGGCGATTGAGCCAAAGGTCGCAATCGTTCTTCCCCCGATCCAGCCTGAACAAGAGGTCCCGAAGTTCCTCGATATCAGCGCCGGTCACATTGGCGCTCGCATGGCGCATCGCCAAACCTTCAAGCACTGAGCGTATCTCAAAGAACTCCATCAGCTGATCGGGTGAAAACCCCGCAACGATGGCGCCGCGATTGGGTCGCAGCGTCAGCAGCCCCTCGGCATCAAGGCGACGGAATGCCTCGCGAACCGGCATGCGGCTCATGCCTATTTCGTTGGCGATCTCTTCTGCCTTCAGTCTTTCGCCAGCCTTGAGCTCGCCGCGCCGAATCTTGTTGAGCAGATACCCGTAAGCTTCGCCTTCTGCCGAAACGGCGGCCTCGTCTTGATCTGAAATCAGTGCCATCAAAAGAACCTTGGCTGCTTTTCGAGCGCATCAGCATTGCACGGAAACGCAGATGCGCTCTACGTTATTGAATTGTCGCGCTGTCCTGTGCTTTTGATGATTCCATCAAAAGCGGAAACGCTCTCAAGCCCAGTGCCCGGAATTCGATTCGTATTGCAACCTAGCATTATTGGATGCAAGAATGCAATGATGCCAGATTGCCTGCGATTTTGACTGACCGTCAATTCAAGTATCGCCATAACATCAGTCACTCGCAGGCGCGCCGGCAACAGGGGCTCCGCAAAACGCAAACCGTGTTTTCAACACCCGAAGCGCGCACCTCTTTGCCATGCCGCAAGTCACATCGGGTCGATGTAAGCGGTCTTCACAATGGTGAAGAACTCGCGTGAGTACGAACCCTGCTCGCGGGGACCGTAGTTGGAACCTTTGCGGCCACCGAACGGTACGTGGTAGTCGAGACCCGCCGTCGGAAGATTGACCATAACCAGACCGGTCTGCGAGTGGCGTCGAAAATCGCGGGCATACTTGAGCGATGACGTGCAAATTCCGGCGGACAGGCCGAACTCGGTGTCATTTGCGACCGCAAGGGCCTCTTCGTAATCTGCGACCTTGATCACTGCGGCCACCGGGCCAAAAATCTCGGTGTGATTGATGGTCATCGAATTGACCGTACCGGTAAACAATGCCGGTGAGATATAGTGTCCCGGTGTATCGCGGTTGAGAAGCTCGCCGCCGCTCTCGAGTTTGGCGCCATCCAGTTTAGCGGCATCAATGTTGCCGACGATTTCGCGCAGTGCCCGTCCATCGACGACTGGACCAATCTGCGTCCCTGGCTTCAAAGCATGATCAATGGTC
>JANNRN010000049.1:0-6106 GCA_031401375.1 Phyllobacteriaceae bacterium
GTGGAGGTCATGTTCATTGCGATATAGCCGGCGCCAGCTGCTGTCGCCAGCGCTACCCCAAGCACAACCAAACGCGTCCCTTTCATAGCCGGATACCTTCACTTGCGAAATCACTCTAACTTCCGTCGCAACATGGCTTGGAAATCGTATAGTTATGGTTAACGAACGGCTTCAAATTGTGCTTAATCAATAGTTATCCGAAGTATTGAACAATTATTGATTGAAACTAATAGATGTTTTCAACTTTTAATTGTGCTTAATATCAAACTCATCAATGACATTTGCTTTGGTTTGCCTCCACTGAGGATGACGAACCTCCCGGATTGCAAACCACCATCTTCGAACTTCCCGTAGTTGGACAACGCCGCATGAATCGCGTGCCAACGTTGCAGCCAACGGAATAAAAGTCAGTTCAGGTGAGGAGGGAAAAGGCAGCCAGACAACCAAGCGCCAGGCAGCGGGCAACTCAATATCCGGAAAGGCGCTCGATAACCCAGGTTGCCAAAACAGAGTCCGGGAATGCCAGGAGGCCGCCAACTCCCAACGCAATTCCATAGGGAATTTTTTCCTTTGGATCGGCCAGGCGTCGAAGAAAACCAACCTGACTGGCATATACGGCGATGGGAGACCTGCGATAGCTCAAGATGGAAATCGTCAGGATTCCCCCAAGAAGCGATGACAGCAAGAGGTATTCCATCAACTGAAAGCTAAGGCCAAACCATAAAGAGGTTGACGCGATCAGCTTGGCATCCCCGCCACCCATCGCTCCGGCGGCGAAAAGCGCAAAACAAATACCAAGGACAAGAGCAAACGCGGAGAGATGCATGGAGAAATCTGACCAAAGCATTCCAGTTGCAGGCGCCGCCACAAGGAACGCGCCAACGAGAAGCAAAGAAACACGATTGATGATGGTCATAGACAGCATGTCGGAAATCGCGGCGTGAACCATCGCGAAGGGAAACACCACCAAAATCACCGCCTCAACCATGTCATGCACTCCTGACCCCGTATATGACTGTGGCAATTAAGTTTTGGTGAAACGCCGGAACTAAAGGCGGCACCGGCCTTCCGGATTTCGGCCGTGAGGCAAGCCAGAGTGAACTCGACTTGAGTGCAGGGCACAAAATAAAGCCGCCCCTGCTTGGCAGGGGCGGCTTGCTGATTTAATCGGCAACGCGATTAGTTTGCGGCGTCAACCTTACCCTGGATGTAAACGAACTTGTCGTTAATGGCGGTACCGAGAGCACCGGCGCCAGCAATGATCGCAACAGCGATAAGGGCAGCGATCAGGCCGTATTCGATTGCGGTTGCACCAGATTCGTCCTTGACGAAGCGAGCTACAAGCTTGGACATTTGAGAACTCCTATTTCCATGTTTCTACAGCAACTCCGCCAACTGTTTTGTCACGTTGATCGGATGCCCCAAACTAGCGGCGACCAATTTCCATTCGTTTAAGAAACGTCCTTAATCAATTGTTGACCCGCCAAACGCTGGCGGATGGTTAAGCTATACTTGCAAACAACCATAAAATACTTCTGGCAGAGAACGCCGGAGATCGCCGTTCTGGGACAAGGGGTCAAATCAAGCAGAGAGTTGGTCGCCTGGAAACAGCGGCTGCGGCACGGGCCAGTCTCGGCGTTTCCAAAACGGAGATTCGGACGCAAGCGAATTGAAAGTGTGCCTTGCCAAATTGAGACAGTGCGTTGAAGTTTCTGCCGTTGGAAAATTGCAGGGATAAAGCAGAAACTGGATCCGGCATCGCGGGCCAGACCGCGAGTAATGCAGTTCGCTGCCTGGCCGATGAGCGCACACGATTTTGCGACGTTAAATATTACTTCACCATTCCCGTTCATTTTGGCTTTAGATATTTGTAACGGGAGCATCCCATGTTCACTCGCGCCTGCCTCTTGACTGCAACATTGCTTTCGTTGGGAGTAGCACCATCGAATTCCAGCGACGGCGGGATTCAAGTAACAATGAATCAGGCCAAGATCGTGAAGCTTTCAAGGCCTGCCGACACGATAGTTGTCGGCAACCCGGAAATTGCGGATGCCGCAATTCAGGACGCGAGCACCATTGTGCTGACCGGCCGCGGTTTCGGAACAACGAACTTTGTCGTGATGGACGAGAGTGGCAATGCCATCATCGACGAGATGATTTTTGTCTCAAGGGGTGATGCCAACACGATGAGAATCTATCGTCGCGCAGAGGTTCAGACGCTATCGTGCACACCCATTTGCGAGAGCGCATATAAGAATGAAGCGGAGAGAGTGTCCGACGACGAGACCGCTCAAGTTAACAAAAGCAATTGAACTGCCCGGCATTTGCGGGGTCAAGGTTAACGTTCTGTGTGCGAGCAGCTTTAGATTCGAAACATAGGCAAAACCGTATCGCAACGGGTTTGTTGTAGCTTCACCTGAACAATCAGGGCTGGAGCTATTCAGATGGGCACGACGCCGACATCGAAAACAAGCGAAGTGAACAAAAAGCAGCGGAGTCTCATCAGGCGCTTTGGCGCCGATAGACGTGGCAGCGTGGCGATTGAGTTCGTCATGCTCATTTTGCCCTTCACGCTGCTTGTCTTCGCGGTAATTGAGACTTGTATTTCGTTTGCCGCCCAGCAGATGATGGCAAATGCCACGGACGATCTGTCGCGTTCGCTTCGCACGGGAAAAATCAAGCCAGCGGACGCCACTCCTGCAAGTATCAGAGACACGATCTGCAATGAAATCGAAGTGCTTGTCAGCACAGGGTGCCCCGGCCTTGAACTCGATCTGAGGGAATATGCGAATTTCGCGAGTGTGCCGACCACCATTCCCTACACTCCCTCAGGAGACGTCAACACGTCAGGCTTTTTGATCACCCCCGGCGGTTCGGAAACAATCAATTCGCTTCGGGTATTTTATCGTTGGCCGATCATGACAGATTTCATGCGTAGCAGGCTTTCGACGCTGCCGGACGGGAAAACCTTGCTCTATTCCACAATGACTTGGCGCAACGAACCGTACACGCTTTAGGAGAACGAGAATGTCACCGATAGAATTGCTTCCAAAACGTCTCGGGATCTGCGCCAAACCGGGTCACGCGTTAGCGGCATTGGTACGACGTGGCGTCCGCCGGTTCTTCTCCGACACACGCGGGGCAGCTGCAATTGAATTCGCGTTCATCGCACCATTGTTGATTACGTTGTATCTGGGCACGATGGAAATTTCACAAGGCATCGAAGTCAACAAGAAGGTCGGGCGTTCCGCTAGCCTCATCGGTGATCTCATCGCGCAGCATGACAGTCTGGGTAAAGCCCAAATCGAGGACATCATAAACATCGGCGCGGCTGTACTCCAACCGTATGATCGCGATGCTCCAACGATCACTGTCACGGGGGTTAACATTGACGCATCGCTGACAGCGAAAGTGGCTTGGTCACGCAAAGGCGTGGGGGCAACCTATTCGCAAGGCTCTGCGGTCGGCAGTAACGTCACGATTCCCGCCAACCTGAAGATTGCCGATACCTTCCTAATTAAGGTCGAAACGAAACTTGCCTATCTTCCAATCACGTCATGGACAATCCATAAAAACAATACCGGACCTGGCGGCGCCTATGCATCAGTTGATATGTCTGAAGTTTACTATCTGCGTCCCCGAATTGACGACTCGGTAGATTGCCTGGACTGCTGAGTGAAGGGCAGCAACCAGTAAAGTTCGTCGCCTGCTGGAATCCATTACAAAATCAAAAAGCTCTCAGAAAGAAAACCGGTTCCACCCTTCTTCTAAATGCGCTCAAACAGCCCCAACTTTGTCAATTCAATTGATTGGCGAGAGACATGGCTGTCCTGATAGCGGGCAGATAGTCACTGTGCGACACCCTGATCAAGCGCGCCACGTCCCCAGGGGGAAACCCGCTTATGAGGTCTATCATGGGTGCGTCAAGATCGAGCAGGTACTGAACCAAGGCACGCTTGACATCGCTGGGGAGGTCTCGCCTCACCGCGTGAGGGCCGAACCGATGCAGCGCTGAAGTCCATGGAATTTTGACTTCACCAGTGACCCCCCGAAAGGTTATCGACTTGGCGGCACCAAGATTCATAAGTCCTTCAGATTCAACCAGACCGCCTGCGTCAGAGTTACCCCAGCCGAAGAATCCATCCAGCTTTCCATTGACAAATTCATTGAGCATTTCGTCCATGCCTGCGTACTCTTTGAGAAAGGGGTCTGCAGCATCAAGCGCAGTTGATCCCACCCGATACTCAGTCATCGGAATTGCATAGCCTGAGAAAGAGTCCCTGCCGGGGATGCCCACCCGAATGCCGTTCAGGTCCATGCGGGTGAAGGTCGCATTTGCATTCATCACCAGCACACTGCGAATTCCGATTGCTCCGCTGGTCTGGACAGGGGCTGAAATGGGTTCGAGGCACTGGCACAGTTGCCAGGCTGTTGCATAGGCGGAGGCGGAATAGAGGGCATATTCGATGCGGCCGCTGGCATGGGCGTCGATGAGCGCCGGATAATCGCGCAGGATCACAACCTCGACCGGCATCCCGAGGGCGCCTGCATAGCCGCGCCGGAACTGGTCAAGTTCAGCCGGGCTGAGCGCATTTGAATCAGAGGCGGAGAGGCCAATGCGAAATGTGCCCAAGTCCTTGCGCCAGTCCGCAACCGCCGCTGAGTTCATCAGCCACAGAAATCCCAGCACGGATATCGCAAGCCTCCTGAAACCACCGGTTTTCATATTCCTGCTCCCGTTCGTTCAAAAAACTGCCTGTGCCCAGATACGGTGGCAATCCGATTTCCCGCTTGCATCTGACAAGCCAGGGCATGTAATTGCTGATTTTTCACCAGTTTGGAACCCAAAATGGCACGAGCCTTCCTTTTTGTCCTGGATTCTGTCGGAATTGGGGGAGCGCCGGATGCTTCGAGCTTTGGAGATGAAGGCGGAAATACGCTCGGTCACATCGCGGCGAAGTGCCATGCGGGAGAAGCGGATGTTCCCGGATTGAGGTCCGGTCCCTTAAATGTGCCCAACATGGTCAAGCTCGGCCTCGGCGACGCTGCGGCGCTGGCAAGCGGCAACCGGCCGCGGGGGCTGAGCAGTCAAGGCGCAATAACGGGTCTCTGGGGGGCGGCTTCCGAGGTCTCCAAAGGCAAGGACACGCCATCGGGTCATTGGGAAATCGCCGGCGTTCCGGTCACATTTGACTGGGGTTATTTCGACAAAACTATTAACACTTTTCCAGAAAACTATCAGCAATCGATCATCGAGAAGGCGGGCCTTCCCGGCATTATCGGAAACTGCCATGCTTCCGGAACCGAGATCATCGCGCGTCTTGGGGAAGAGCATATCCGGACCGGGTGTCCGATATTCTACTCGTCGGCGGATTCCGTTGTCCAGATCGCAGCCCATGAGGAACATTTCGGTCTGGAGCGGCTGTACGCGCTTTGCGAGCTGGTCTTCGATCTGACCCTGCCCTATCGGATCGGCCGCATCATTGCCCGGCCGTTCACCGGCGAGAGCAGCGCCACCTTCGTGCGGACCGGCAATCGCCGCGACTATTCAATCATGCCGCCCGGACCCACTTTACTGGACCGTCTGAAGGAGGCGGGGCGCAACGTGATCGCTGTGGGCAAGGTTGCCGACATCTACGCTCACAGCGGCCCGACTGACATCAGGAAGGCAAACGGCAACGAAGCCTTGTTCAACATGACACTCACTGCCATGGATGACGCGGGGCCGGGTGATCTTGTGTTCACGAATTTTGTCGATTTTGACATGCTTTACGGTCATCGGCGCGATGTGCCCGGCTATGCGGCGGCCCTTGAACATTTTGACCGGCGGCTGCCCGAAGCGATTGCGAAGCTGCGCGCAGGCGACATCATGGTCCTGACGGCCGATCATGGCTGCGATCCGACATGGAAAGGCAGCGAACACACGCGCGAGCGCGTCCCTGTCCTGGTAACCGGTCCCGGCATAAAGCCAGGCACAATTGGCATCCGGCCGACTTTCGCCGACATTGGCGAGAGCATCGCCGATCATCTGGGAATTGCACCCGGACAACATGGAAGCAGTTTCCTGAACCATGCCTGAATTGCCCGAGGTCGAAACTGTCCGGCA
>JANNRN010000050.1:0-2819 GCA_031401375.1 Phyllobacteriaceae bacterium
ACCGGCAACGCTTCGAGATGGCGTTCCTGAGATACGAGTTCTACTGAAAACCGCAAAGGACAAGAGAATGGCCAACATTCCCTCGCACGCCCGCATCGTCATCATTGGCGGCGGGATTATCGGATGCTCGACCGCCTATCATTTAGCGCAGCTTGGCGAGAAGGACGTGATTGTGCTCGAGCGGGCGCAGTTGACCTCAGGATCCACCTGGCACGCGGCGGGTCTCGTGGGACAGCTTCGAACCTCGGCCAACATAACGCAGCTCCTGAAGCACTCGGTTGACCTGTACAACCGGCTTGAGCAGGAAACCGGGCTTGCCACGGGCTGGAAGATGAATGGCGGCTTGCGCCTTGCCTGCAATGCCGAGCGCATGACCGAGATCAGGCGGCAAGCGACAACCGCGCATTCATTCGGCCTTGAGATGCACCTTTTATCGCCGAAGGAAGCGCTGGACCTTTGGCCGGTCATGGATATTTCCGATCTTGAGGGCGCGGCGTTCCTGCCCACGGATGGCCAGGCCAATCCGGCGGACATTACCCAATCGCTCGCCAAGGGTGCACGCATGGGCGGCGTCAAATTCTTCGAGGGTGTACGGGTAACGGGCTTTATCATCGAAAGCGGACGCGTGAGCGGAGTTGAAACCAATCAGGGCAAGGTCACTTGCGAAAAAGTGGTGAACTGCGCCGGGCAATGGGCGCGGGAGGTTGGTGCGTTGGCCGGCGTCAACGTGCCGCTGGTATCGATCCAGCACCAATATGTGCTCACGGAGATGATCAAGGGCGTTGAGAAAAACCTGCCGACCCTGCGCGATCCTGACCGGCTCATCTATTTCAAGGAAGAAGTCGGCGGGCTCTCGTTTGGCGGCTATGAACCCAATCCAATACCTTGGGCCGAAGAGGGATTGCCACCGGATTTCGCCTTCCAGCTGTTGCCGGACAACCAGGATCATTTCATGCCGCTTCTCGAGCAGGCGCTGGCACGCGTTCCCGCGTTGGAGCAAACCGGCATCAAGAAGATGATCAACGGCCCGGAAAGCTTCACGCCGGACGGCAATTTCATTCTGGGGGAAGCGCCGGAACTCGCGGGTTTCTTTGTTGGCGCGGGGTTCAACGCATTCGGCATCGCTTCCGGCGGCGGCGCCGGCAAGGCTCTGGCGGAATGGGTCGCGGGCGGCGAGGCGCCCATGGACCTTTGGCCCGTTGATATCCGGCGGTTTGGTTCCGTGCATCAGGACATAGGGTGGGTGAGGGAACGGACGCAGGAGGCCTATGCGCATCATTATACAATGGCCTGGCCGCATGAGGAGTTCCATTCGGCCCGCCCGGTGCGTGTCTCGCCACTTTATGAACGCCTAAAGGCGCAAGGTGCGGTTTTCGGTTCAAAACTTGGATGGGAACGGCCAAACTGGTTTGCGGGTCCCGATGATGCCGATCACGACATTTATACCTATGGCCGCCAGAACTGGTTTGACGCCGTGGGCCGGGAGCATCGCGCTGTGCGGGAAAGTGTCGGCATTTTTGATCAAACCTCTTTTGCCAAGTTCAATCTGACGGGGCGGGACGCCGAGAAGGCACTGTCATGGATCTGCGCCAACGATGTTTCCGGACCGATCGGTAAAGTCACTTACACCCAGATGCTGAACCAGCGCGGCGGCATCGAGTGTGACCTAACGGTCACGCGCCTTGCCGAAGACGTCTGGTACATTGTCACCGGCACCGGCTTTGCCACCCATGACTTCCACTGGATATCGGCGAATATCCCGCTCGGCCTTGATGCACGGCTGAGCGATGTCACCTCGGCCTTCGGGGTTCTGTCTCTGATGGGTCCAAAGGCGCGCGAAGTGCTGCAGGCGGCTAGCGCAGATGACGTGTCCCATCAGGCTTTGCCGTTCGCCCGCATGAAGGAAATTGCAATTGCCGGCGCCAGGGTGAGGGCGCTTCGCATCACTTATGTCGGCGAACTCGGCTATGAGCTGCACATCCCGATGGAATGCCTCGCCACCGTCTATGACGCGCTGATGGCGGCGGGCAAGGCGCATTCCATTGTCAATGCCGGCTATCGCGCCATCGAATCCCTGCGCCTCGAAAAATTCTACCGGGCGTGGGGTTCTGACATCTCGCCCGATCATTCGCCATTGGAGGCCGGACTTGGCTGGGCGGTCAAGTTCAAGAGCGAAAAGCCGTTTCTCGGCCGTGCGGCGCTTCTCGCCCAACGGGCCGGCAAACTGCCCAAACTGCTCGCCTGCTTCACCGTTGACGATCCCTCGATCGTGTTGCTCGGGCGAGAGACGATATTCCGCAACGGCAAACAGGCAGGCTGGCTGGCGTCAGGCGGCTATGGCTATACGATTGGGACAAATATCGGCAACGGCTATGTGCGGAACAAGGAAGATGGCGTGACGCCGGATTATGTATTGAGTGGCAAATACGAGCTCGAAATCGCCTGCAAGCTCTATCCGGCCAAAGTGTCGCTGGAGGCGCTGTATGATCCGAAATCGGAGCGGGTGAGGGGGTAGCACGGGGCGTTGCGCTCACCGCCTTCCCGTCCTATACGACCCGCGTGATCTTCCGGAGCCGACCATGTCCGTTGACCTTGCCACTGTCAAACGCGTCGCCAAACTCTCCCGCATTGCTGTGAGTGAGGAAGAGGCTGTTCGCATGATGGGCGAGTTGAACGGGATTCTTGGCTTTGTCGAGCAATTGAACGAGGTCGACATCTCGGGCATCGAGCCGATGACTTCCGTTGTGCCAATGGCGATGAAGAAGCGGGCCGACGTGGTCAATGATGGCGGCAAGGCGGGCGACATTATCGCCAACGCA
>JANNRN010000051.1:0-3460 GCA_031401375.1 Phyllobacteriaceae bacterium
GGCCACCGTTTCCCACCAGAAGTGATCTCACAAGCCGTGTGGCTTTACTTCCGGTTTCCACTGAGCCTGCGCATGGTCGAGGATCTGCTGGCCGCGCGCGGGATCATCGTCAGCCATGAAACCGTGCGACGCTGGGCCGAGAAGTTTGGCCGGGATTTTGCCAATCAGATCCGCCGTCGTGCTCCGCAATTTGGTGACAAATGGCATCTGGACGAAGTCGTCATCACCATAAACGGCAAACGGAATTGGCTCTGGCGTGCGGTGGACAGCGAAGGCTATGTGCTCGATGCTTTGGTCCAGAGCCGCCGTGATACGAGCGCTGCATTGCGGCTTTTGCGTAAGTTGATCCGCAAACAAGCACGGGTTCCACGCGTTCTCGTCACCGACAAGCTCGGGTCGTATGGTGCCGCACGAAGAGCAATGAAGATGGGGTTCGAGCATCGCCAGCACAATGGGCTGAACAATCGCGCTGAGAATTCCCACCAACCGACGCGGCGGCGAGAGCGGATCATGAAGCGCTTCAAGTCAGCGCGCCATCTCCAGTGCTTTGTCTCCATTCACGACCCGATAGCCAACCTCTTCAACCTTCCCCGCGACAGCCTGACAGCAACCGGGCCTTCCGAGCCGAAGCCATGACCGTCTGGGCAGAGATAGCTGGAACTGCAGCTTTAGCATGAGCCGTCCGCGCCGCCGCAAACCGTTTCGGATCTTGGCCCAACAAGTTGACAGTGCTCCGCAGACTTTGTGGAAGACCCTTTCAAGATGTAAACTGACAGTCTTTGATCACTCAGGCCACAGGCCCGCACTATCGCCTGCGCACCGAATTGCCGCCCGCCAGAATGCCATTGATCAAAGTCGCGACCGCACTGTGCAATTCCGACGTGCCATTTTCGCCCAGTGGCGCGTGGTGATGTGCCGCGGCGGCGTCTTTCAGAATGCCGACAATCTCGGATTCCGGCAAAATGTTACGGTCATTCAGCGCCAATAGCAGCGACTCGCAAATTGCCAGTGCGGCGGTGCCCGATACATCGTTGAGTTGAGCCATTTTGACTGTTCTTTCTCACTCTGGGGGCGTCTTTGCGGAAACATATGCCGCCAGACACGGAACCAAATGCACCATGACAGAGTTGGAGAGAGATGAACTGATCGACATTAGTTTCGCCGCTCTCTATCCTTGCCAAGAGCACCTTCACATGGCGCGGGCGTATGACGGCGAGCGCGCCACGCTTAATGAGTTTTCATAACAATGAAAGACAGCCCCCTTGCGCGAAAACTGGGCGCCTTCGTATCATTGTCAGATAAAGAACTGGCCACGCTTGACCGGTTGCATCAGCGCAGGCGCAGTTTTGTGGCGGGCGTCGATCTGGTGCACCAGGGGCAGACTGACCAATCCGCCTATATTCTGGCCATGGGCTGGGTCTGTTCTTACAAACTGTTGCCCAACGGCGCCCGCCAAATTGTCGACTTTCAGATTCCGGGGGATTTTTTGGGGTTGCGGTCTGTGCTGTTTCGCACCGCCGACCACAATATTGAACCGGTGACGCACGTCGAGGCGTCCGAGGTGATCATCACCGACTTGCTGGATGCGTTTGCCCATACCCCACGTCTGGCCACAGCCGTGCTATGGGCGGCCTCGCGGGATGAGGCGATGGTGGTCGAACATCTCGTGGGCATCGGGCGGCGCAATGCGCTGGAACGCACCGCACATTACCTGCTGGAGTTTGGCGCCCGTCTGAAACTCGTGGGGCTTGGGACCAAGACGGGCTATGACTGCCCGCTATCGCAATACATGCTGGCCGATGCACTTGGTCTCAGTGCCGTCCATCTCAACCGGGTGCTGCGGCAGTTGCGCGAAAAGGGGTTTTTGACGTTTCAAAAAGGCCATGTGACGTTTGACGATTTCGACGGGTTGGTGGCCTTGGCGGATTTCGACAAGGCTTATCTGGATCATGACGGACCCTTGCTGAAATAGTCAGGCGGAAATGATGACCTTCAGGGCCTTGCTCTTGGCGGCATTGCCGAATGTCGCATAAGCCTCCAGGATGTCCGCCAGATTGAAGTGATGCGTGATCAAAAGGGTCGGGTCGATCTTTTTCGCGGCGACGGTTTTGAACAGCATCGGGATTGTCACTGTATCGACCAGCCGCGTGGTGATGGCAATATTGCGGTCCCACAGTTTCTCCAGATGCAGATCGACCTTCGTCCCATGCACGCCGATATTGGCGATGATGCCGCCGGGGGCGACCAGTTGTTGACACAACTCGAATGTGGCAGGGATCCCCACCGCCTCGATCACCGTATCCGCGCCGATATCATCACTCAGGGCCATGACCGCGGCCACTGCCTTGCCGCCGGCACTGTTAATCGTGCTCGTTGCGCCAAATGACTTGGCGATTTTCAGGCGGTTGTCGTCCAGATCAATCATGATGATCTGACCCGGCGCATAGAACTGCGCAGTCAGCAATGCCGCAAGCCCGATCGGCCCCGCCCCCACGATCGCCACCACGCTGCCGGGGGCAACCTTGCCATTCAGCACGCCGCATTCGAAGCCGGTGGGCAGAATGTCGCTCAGCATCACCAGCGCCTCTTCATCGGCCCCTTTGGGAATGTGATACAGGCTGAAGTCGGCATGCGGGGTGCGCACGAATTCGGCTTGGGTGCCGTCAATCCGGTTGCCCAGAATCCAGCCGCCGCTGGTGCAATGCGAGTACATCTGACGGCGGCAATAATCGCATTTTCCGCAGGCGCTGATACAGGAAATCAGGACATGATCGCCCTTTTTGAAGGACGTAACGGCGGGCCCCACAGAGTCGATGACACCCACGCCTTCATGCCCCAGAATGCGCCCCGGCTCGCAGCTTGGCACATCGCCCTTGATGATATGCAGATCGGTGCCGCAGATCGTGGTTTTGGTGACGCGGACGATGGCATCGGTCGGGGCGGTGATTTCGGGTTTGGGCCGGTCTTCCAGAGCCGTCTTGCCCGGGCCCTTGTAAATCAGTGCTTTCATCGGGTGCGTCCTTTTCGAGACAATGCGCCGTGGCGCGTTCGGCTGGACAATCCAGAGTGCATGCTCCCCAGTTTCCATGCCCCTTGTCGCGCACGCCGATCAGGCCTGCACTGATCCATGTTGGTTCGGGCGCAGTCTGTGCTGCCGCCGCTGCTCCTGTTGGGGCCGGGACACAGATCAAGCAGATGTGATGTTTACCACCGCCAACCCTTCGGATGACTGATGCAGATCAAGGCCACACCGCGCTACGCCGTGGCAAGGTTTTGCGCAGCCGACAACGGCACAACGCTCGAAAGCAAGTATGACCCAATCCGTTTCTGCAGCCCATCCTGGCCTTTCAGATGCCGAAGCCGCAACCCGCCTTGCGGCTGATGGGCCAAACGCGCTTGCGCACGCCAAGCGCCGTTCGCCGCTGCGCATCATCCTGAATGTGTTGCGCGAACCGATGCT
>JANNRN010000052.1:0-3525 GCA_031401375.1 Phyllobacteriaceae bacterium
CGGCCGGCGTTTTTTGTCGCGAGTGTCTCGCCAAAGAGTTTGAGTCCCTCCAACAGCGTGCGCCGCTCAAGCTCGCCCTTTTTCCAGTGAAGGTTGATACGCGGCACTCCGGCGGCATCCTTTTCAGAGGCATGAAGCGCAACATGGTTGTCGAAAACCGGCGATTGCTCCCATCCGACATAAAGCTGGGCGGCACAGCGAAGATGTTGGCCAAGGCCTTTGGCTACCCATTCAGCGGTTTCCGGCGCGTGGCAGGCGAGATCAGCAATTATCGCTTTCACGCCGGGATAGGGCCGTTCGATCAGCCGGATGCCGAAGTTCAGGATTTCGCGCTCGTTGATGGCCTTGGCCGAAGGCGAGAAGAACGCTTCGCCCGTCGCGTCATGTTCAAACATTGACGCATTGAACAGAAGGGCGTCGCCGCCTTCAAACTGCGGGTGCTCCATCCAGTAGCGTCCCAGCGCGGCTGGTTCTGGAACGACACCATTGGATGTCTTGAGGTTCGACCACAAGAGCAGGCGCGAGTTCTCCAGTCCGCCCGTGCAGATCACGAAGGTGGCGGCGCTGAACGACCCGCCATCAGCGCCATTCGACCATAGCTTGGCCGCGCTGACATGATGTCCGTCACCGGCAAGGTCCGTGACATAGGTATTCAAGACCAGCGCGATCTTGTCGCTTCTGGCAATTTCATCCCGAAACTTTTCGCCGAACCGGACGGCCGGGCTTTTTATCAGTTGCACCCAGCGGATGTCATCGGAAATCGCTTTGTCCGGCTTGAACGGGTCAAGCTCCAGAATGTCATGCGTCCTGTCGAGAAACGGCTCAAGATCGGTTCTTGAAATCGGCCAACCGGAATCTGGAACATGGGCCTTGGCCTCAAAGTCCACCGCGTCCAGCACGCGGCACCAGCCGGCCCAATGATTGGAGGAGCCGCCAAGATAGCGCAGACGCGTTACGTCGAGGTCAAAATAAGGATCGCCGTCGACGGCGCCCTTGTAAAACGCCTGCGACTCATCTGAAAAGTCGAGCCCGCCGGCTTCAAAAATGACAACCGGAATTCCAGCCGCGGCGAGTTCCCTCGCAACCGACACGCCTGCCGGTCCGGAGCCGGTGACGCAGGCCTGCGCCGCAAAGCCGGAGCTGCGAAACTGTGCCATGTCGTCGAAAATCACGCGACTTCGCTCCGCTTCAGCACCCAGCCATTCACGAGGACGAACTCGTCCTGAGCGGACACACGTTTCTCGACGGTTCCGGGCAAGATCGAAGTCGCAATGGCCAGCACCGAAACACTGGTGATGAACTTTCTGCGCGATAGCGAAATATCCGGTTTCATCAGCCTTCTTTTCCAGCGAAACGCCGTCTTAAACCACAATCGGGTTACTCAAGTTTTACCTTCGCCCGGCGACATCGGGAATCCGGTTCCTGCGGGGCGGGTTGATACATTCAGTGTTTCGCGATGGTTCAGGTTTGTGGCATGATGGCGGCATGCCGAATCTTGCCACGAAAAACGACTTCGACCATGTCACGACATGGGTGTTCGACCTCGACAACACGCTTTACCCGCATCACTCCAATCTGTTTTCCCAGATTGACGTGAAGATGACGACCTATGTGGCACAACTTCTGGGCCTGCCGCGCGATGAGGCGCGGACAATCCAGAAGCAATACTATCTCGAGCACGGCACAACGCTGAAAGGTCTGATGCGCGAGCACAGGATTGATCCGGCCGATTTCCTGAGCAAGGTGCATGACATTGATTACTCATGGCTTGAACCCAATCCGGCATTGGGCAAGGTCATTTCCTCGCTGCCCGGCCGCAAGTTCATCTTCACCAATGGTGATCGCGGCCATGCGGAGCGAGCCGCAGCGCAGCTTGGCGTCTTGCACCATTTTGACGATATTTTTGATATTCTCGCCGCCGATCTGATGCCAAAACCGGCGCGCGCGACCTATGACCGTTTCCTGTCACGGCATGATGTGCACGGGCCGAAAGCGGCGATGTTCGAGGATCTGGCGCGAAACCTCATCGAGGCCAAGGCGGTTGGCATGTCAACCGTGCTGATCCTGCCCAAGAACTTTGAAGGCGATTTTGTCGAGGCTTGGGAGAAGGACGGTCAGGACGGCGATCATGTGGATTACACGACCGATGACCTGACCGGGTTTTTGAACAGCATCGCCGCCTAGTTGCCTGCCAGTGCGCGGCCACGTTTACCAGCGAAACGGGCAGCGGCAAAACAGGCTGCGATTCCAGTCATGTGAAGAAGCGCCGTTGCGATCATGAAACCTGCGCCATAGGCCATGCCCGATGCCTCCTGCGGCATTTCCGCGCCATGGGCGAAACCATGGAAAATCGCGAACGTTGCGACCAGACCCATTGCAGCGGCGACCGGCATTTTGTTGCCGAACATCGCGGCCGCGCCGATCACGACAATCGACAATGCGATGCCAAGTTCGACATGGGGCAATTGAAAACCAGCCATGGCGAGAGCGCCGCCAGCGGCCATCATGGCGACAAACGCAGCCGGAACCAGCCACAGCGCCCGCCCGCCGAGCATGTAGGCAAGCAAACCCACCGACACCATCGCCAACACGTGATCCGCGCCGCCAATTGGATGCATGAACCCGTGCGCAAAGCCCGGCACACCGCCCATCCCGGTATTGGCGAAAGCTGCCGCAGGTGTCAGAACAAGTGTCAAAATCGCCAAAACAAGTTTCATCATTTTCCCTCAGGGGCCCGCCGCCCCGTTTTGCACCAAGTGCGTTTAGCTTTGATCTGTGCGCCATCCTGTCCGAAAACCGAAACCGGCTTTCGCGATCACGCACTTGACGGCCGGTCTCCTGGCTTTGAGCCCCACAATCTCCGCCTTCCCGATCCTTCCTGATGGACTTGGCCAGTGGCATTTTGGAGATTGCATCGCTCAATACAGTCGCGGGGGCGGCACCGGCATTTCACCGGCTTCCCGTTTCACCTTTTGCAAGGCACCGTCGCGTTCATATTGCACTCAGCGCGCGCGAACACAATCTGGAATGCGCGCCAGGTTCAATCAGCACGCCTCCAGATGCAACGCTCAACCGCCGTGCGTGGCCCCCTTCGCGTTCGCCGGACCAACCGGCAGCATGACCTCAACTTCACCGGCCTTCTCAAACTTGAGCTTGATCTTGATCTTGCCGCCTTCCATGAACGGCTCTTTCATCGCCATGAACATGAGATGAAGTCCGCCGGGCGTCAGTTCCACCTTCGCACCGGCCGGTATGTCCAGCCCTTCCTCAAGCTCGCGCATTTTCATCACATCGCCTTCCATCTTCATTTCATGAATCTGGACATCCGGGGAAACGCCGGACGAAACGGACAACAGCTTGTCGGCCTCGGCGCCTGTGTTCTCAACGCTCAAAAAACCACCGCCGACCGGCTGGCCGGGCAACATCGCCTTGGTCCAGGCGTCTGTGATTTTCAGCGAACCAATCTCTACAACTGATTGCGCGGAAGTGCCGTCTTCGGCCCGAATTTGAGACGTCGAAACGCCA
>JANNRN010000053.1:0-11262 GCA_031401375.1 Phyllobacteriaceae bacterium
TGATCGGCAGATCAGGATCAGCGAAGAAGAATTCGATCTGTTTTTCGCCCAGCCCCTCGATGTCAAAGGCGCGGCGCGAAACGAAATGCTTGAGATGCTCGACCTTTTGATAGGGACAGGCGAACTCGCCGGTGCAGCGCCGTATGACGCCCTCGACACCGCCAGCGATCTCCTCGCGAACAAGCGTGGTCTTGAGATAACACATGCATTTTTCAGGAAACACGTAGGGTAGCGCATCGGCCGGACGCTTTTCCGGCACAAAACCCAGGATCTGCGGAATGACATCGCCTGCGCGCTGCACCGTCACCGTGTCGCCGATCATCACGCCGAGCCGCTTGATCTCATCCTCATTGTGCAGGGTCGCATTGGTCACCACTACACCGCCGACAGTCACCGGCTCCAGCCGCGCCACCGGCGTATGCGCCCCGGTGCGGCCGACCTGAATGTCAATGCCGCGCAGAATTGTCGTCGCCTTTTCGGCCGGAAACTTGTGGGCAATGGCCCAGCGCGGCGAGCGCGAGACGAAGCCGAGCCGCCGCTGCAGGTCAAGATCATCAACCTTGTAGACGACACCGTCAATGTCATAGCCAAGCGTGGCGCGTTGCGCCTCGATTGACCGGTAAACGTCCAACAGCGCATCGGCGCTTGTGCAGCGCCGCATCAGATCACTGGTCTTGAACCCATATGACCGGAACGCTGAAACCATGCCCATCTGCGTCGTGGCGGGCATTTCGCTCACCTCACCCCAGGCATAGGCGAAAAACCGCAACGGGCGGCTCGCGGTGATGGCTGAATCAAGCTGACGCAGCGATCCCGCCGCGCCATTGCGCGGATTGGCGATTTCCGGCTTGCCCTCAGTGCGGTGCCGTGCGTTGAGGGCAGCAAAATCGGCGTGGCGCATATAGACCTCGCCGCGCACTTCCAGAACCTGCGGATAATCGCCGGCCAGCACTTTTGGAATATCGGCGATCGTCCTGGCATTGACGGTCACATTCTCGCCCACCGCCCCATCGCCGCGCGTTGCCGCCGAGACGAGACGGCCGCTTTCATAGCGCAACGACAGTGACAGCCCGTCGATCTTGGGTTCGGCGGTGATGGCAAGTTCGATCAGCGGATCAAGCTTCAAAAACCGGCGCACACGGTCGGCAAAATCCCGGGCATCCTGATCCGAAAACGCATTGTCGAGCGACAGCATCGGCACGGCATGGGCGATTTTTTCGAATTTTTCCGACACCGTGAAACCGACGGCGCGCGAGGGCGAATCTTCGCGCGCCAGAAGGGGAAACCGCGCCTCAATGGCGGCGTTGCGCTGGCGAAGCGCGTCATACGCGGCGTCGGAAATCAGCGGCGCGTCCTCGCCATGATAGCGCCGGTCATGTTCGGCAATCTCGCCGGAAAGCCGCGCCAGTTCCCCGGCGGCTTCCGCTTCGTTCAAGGTTTCAACGGGTGTTTTGGGCATGGGATGTGTCAATGCAATGGGTCTGAAAAAGCCTAACCCGAATCGCCGCATGCCTCAAACCGAATTACCGAAGAGCTTCAATTCTCCTGCAACAACCTGTCGGCGGCGGCGCGCGCTTCGCTGGTGATCTCCGCGCCCGCCAGCATCCTTGCGATTTCCTCCTGACGCGCACTCCGGTCCATGATGGCGAGCGAGGTCGCCATGCGTCCGCCGGTCTCGGCTTTGGCAATGAGAAGATGGTGATCGGCCCGCGCCGCAACCTGCGGCGCATGGGTGACGGAGAGCACTTGCACCTTGTCCGAGAGACGCTTGAGCCGCTGCCCGATTGCATCCGCCACCGCACCGCCAACGCCAGTGTCAATCTCGTCAAACACCAGTGTCGGGGCAGAACCCTTGTCGGCCAGCGCCACTTTCAGCGCCAGAAGGAAACGCGACAGCTCGCCGCCCGAGGCTGTTTTCATCATCGGACCGGCCCGTGTGCCCGGATTTGTGCGCACCCAGAACTCGACGACATCAATGCCGTCCGGGCCGGGCGAGCCGGGATCGCTGACCAGTTCGACAATGAATTCGGCGCGTTCGAGCTTCAGCGCCGGAAGTTCGAGCATCACAGCGCGCTCGAGCAGCCGCGCGGCGGCCTGCCGCTTGTCTGACAGCTTCAGCGCAAGTTCGGCAAAGCGCAGGTTCATGTCTGCCGCCTCGCGCTCCAGCGTCTTCAAAACCTCTTCGCCTGCGTCAAGGTCAGCAAGATCCTGGTTCATGCGCTGGGCAATGCCGGACAATCGGTCAACAGATACGGAGAATTTTCGCGCCGCGGCCCGCAGCGCGAACAGGCGCTCTTCACTTCGCTCCAAGAGTTTCGGATCATACTCGCTTTGCCTCAGCGCAAGTTCAGCAGCCCCTTGCGCGTCAGACAATGCATGGACCGTTTGCTCGAGGGCCTCGACAATCGGCCTGATGAGCTCCTGCGCCTCGCCCTGTTTGCGCTCGAGCCGCCGGAGCAGACTGGAAAGCGATGGCATTGGCGAGGCCATGCCCGACAAGAGTTCATTTGCTTCAAAAATGTCTGCCGCGACCTTTTCAGCGCGCATCATGCGCGTGCGCGCTTGCGCAAGCACAGTCTCCTCGTCAGGCTGCGGATCAAGTTTGCCAAGCTCATCGACCGAAGCCCTCAGATAATCCGCCTCCCGCGCCGCCGCGGCGACCCGCGCACGATGCCCCGCCAGCGCAGTCTCGGCCTCGCGCCAAACCCGATAGGTCTGTCTTACGCTCTGAACCTCTGTCGAGTGGCCGCCAAAGGCATCGAGAAGAGCCCGGTGCGCCTCGGGCGAAACAAGGGCGCGGTCGTCGTGCTGACCATGGATTTCCACCAGCGCAGCGCCAAGTTCCCGCAAAAGGGACACGCTCGCCGCCTGGTCGTTAACAAACACGCGCGATTTTCCGTCTGCGTTTTGCACGCGCCGCAGGATCAGATCGCCCTGATCGTCCAGGGCATTATCGGCGAGAACTGAACGCGCAGGATGGTCGGGCGCCAGATCGAAAACGGCTGTGATCTGGCCCTGACTGGCGCCGTGCCGCACAAGTCCGGCATCCCCGCGCGCGCCAAGCGCCAGCGACAAGGCGTCGAGCAAAATTGACTTTCCTGCGCCGGTTTCACCGGTCAGGACGGTCAGACCGCGCGAAAACGCGACGTCGAGCCTCTCGATGAGCACAATATCGCGGATGGAGAGATGCGAAAGCATCGAGCGGGATCAAGCGCCGCCGGTAATTGCCTTGGCCGCGTTCGATATCCACGAGCCGCTATTTTCTCGTGGCTCGAGGCCGCCTGACTGCAACAGCTTGTAGCTGTCCTTGTACCACGAACTGTCAGGATAGTTTTGGCCAAGAACTGCCGCAGCGGTCTGCGCTTCTGAAGCCAGGCCCATGGCAAAATAGGCTTCGGTCAGGCGCGCGAGCGCTTCTTCAGTGTGCCGTGTATTGGAAAACTGTTCGACCACGATGCGGAACCGTTTGATCGACGCAAGATATTCGCGCCGCTCAAGATAATAGCGCCCGACCTGCATCTCCTTGCCGGCGATCTGGTCACGGGCAAAACGTATCTTGGCCTTGGCATCCTCGACATATTCACTTTCAGGATAACGCTCCACCAACTCGCTCATTGCAGCGATCGTGCGGCGGGAATCGGCCTGATCACGGGTGACGTCGGGAATCTGCCTGAAATACGAAAGGCCGATGATGTACTGGGCATAGGCCGCTTCTGAATCCGTCGGATAAAGCGTGACATAGCGCTTGGCCGCCGAAATTGCTTCCGGGTAGCGTCCCTGCCGGTAATTTGTGAAAGCGCCCATCACAATCGCCTTGCGGGCGAACTCCGAATAAGGGTGCTGCCGGTCTAGCGCGTCGAATTTGCGGGAGGCTTCAACGATCTTTCCTGCTTCCAGATTTGCCAACCCTTGATTGTAAAGCTGGTCCGCAGGCTCGACATTGTCGACATAGGTGTCGAGATTGATGTCTTTTTCGGACTGGCAGCCTGCAGTAACAGCCATGACTGCTGCAAGCAGCGCAGCACCCAGCAAATTCATGCGCACTCTTGTCTGTGCGTTTACCGTCAGCATCGATTTAACACCCGTCATTCTGGCCTTGTTGGCGCCTCATAAAGCATTTCCGCTTTTGACGGAACCGTCGAAAGCAAAGGACAATGCCACAACTCAACAACTTGGATCGCATCTGCGTTTCCGTGAAATGCTGATGCGCTCTAGATCACAAGCGCCGTTTGTCGGCAACGTCGTTACCCGACATTCGCACTTTTTTGTGGCCAGCGTTAGATATTCAGGAAAATCAGAGCATCCAGGGCGAGAATACCGCAGCATTCACCGCGACCAGTTCCACACCCGCGCCCCGGCGTTCGCGCCGCTTAGATTCGACAATCTCGAATGCTGAGCGATCTGACAGAAGCGCCCGAAGCGCCATGGCATTCAATTTGTGGCCGCCGCGATAGGAACGATAGCACCCGACGAAACGGGCGCCGGCCAGTGCAAGATCACCGATTGCATCAAGGGTTTTGTGGCGGGCGAACTCGTCGGCCCAGCGTAATCCGCCCTGATTGATCACCTTGTCGTCATCACCGATCACAACGGAATTCTCAAGAGAGGAACCAAGCGCATGTCCGGAGGCCCACAGATGTTCGACGTGTCTGACAAACCCGAATGTGCGGGCCCGGGCGATGTCGCGGCGGTAGGTTTCCGGCGTAATGTCGCCGGAGTAGATCTGGCGCCCGATCAGCGGGCACTCGAAATCAATCTCGACTTCAAATCGGGTTCCCTCATAAGGACGGAACTCCGCCCAGGAACCGCCGACATCAATGCGAACCGGCTTCAAGACACGAATAAACCGGCGCTTCGCCGCTTGAATCGAGATTCCGGCCTGATCAATGGCTTCGACGAACGCTTGCCCGCACCCATCCATGATGGGGACTTCCGCGCCGTCAATCAGAATGATGACGTTGTCGACACCGAGCGCGCTCAGCGTCGCCAGCACATGTTCAACAGTCGCGATCCGGCTCTTCTCGGTTTTACCCAAAACGGTGCAAAGATCGGTCGGACCTGTCTCATGCGCGATGGCTTTGACTTCTATGAGCTCGCCGTCTTGCATGGATTTGTGGAAGATGATGCCTGTATCAGCATCGGAGGGAAGAAGCGTTATCGAAACACTTGTTCCATTGTGGACACCGACTCCGGAAAGTGAAACGCGTCGCGCAATGGTCGTCTGATACCCGAACAGATCATTCCCCATTTCTTACCCCAAAGAATTCAAGCGATATCAGCATGAGTGCCGTCCGCTGATTTTTTTTTGACCCAGGTCCACGCCCCTTCTGCGGACTTGTGAGTCTTCCATATTGATGGTGAAGATAGCCTTACCAAACACTTTAATCCAAATCACGCTTTCTTACCTTCTGTTACGCAACGACGCAGGATCCTCAGGGCCGGTTCAACGAAAAACCCCGCCGTTTCCGCCGGGGCTTTTTGGTTCAGTGCCGAGAAAATCGGTGCGGCTCAGTTGGCCTGACGGCGCAGGAAAGCCGGTATCTCAAGCTGATCGTCCTCTGCCGTGGAGCCTGGCTGCGTGCCCGCCCGGCCATGATCGTCAAGCTGGCCGCGGCGCGGTGCGTAAAGTGAGGCTTCCTGCGACAGCGGGCGGCGCTGTTCGCTGGGCCGCTGCGCCACAGGTTCCCGCGGTTCTGCCGGAACCAGGCGAGCCGGTTCCTCTTCGCGGCGCGACAACCCGGATGTGATGCGGCGCAGCAAGCCCATCGGGCCGCGCTCTTCGTGCGCGGGCGCTGGAGCATTGCGCGCATCAATCTCTGCTTTCACAATCGGAGGGAAGTCTTCAACCCGCGGCATGCGCGGCGAATCTCCCGCAAGTGGTGCTGCGCTGGCCAATTGTTGAACCGGCGCTGCACGCGGCGTGGCAAGAACTGGCGCCGCTTGCCGGACCGGTTCGGGTTCGACCGCACCCGCAAAGATGCGGCTGCGCGGACGGAAATCATCTTCAAGGTCCAGATCGCTCAGCTCGATCGGCAGGTCGGCTTCGGCGGACAGAATTGCCTCGGCGACCGCATCGGGAGATTTTGCAACCGCTGCCGGTGCTTCAACCGGCTTGGCGATGATACGCGGAGCGACCGGCGCATGAACCTGTTGGGTTACAGCCGGACGCAGCGGCGGACGCGGGATCTGCCGGAATTCAATCGGGGCGGCGCCGATTTCCGAAAGTGCCTTGTCGATGCCCGTTGCGACAACAGAAACGCGGATGATCCCTTCCAGCGATTCATCGAACGTCGCGCCAAGAATGATGTTCGCGTCTTGATCAACTTCCTCGCGAATGCGGGTTGCCGCCTCATCGACCTCGAACAAGGTCATGTCCCGCCCGCCGGTGATCGAGATCAAAAGCCCCTTGGCGCCCTTCATAGACGTCTCATCAAGCAATGGATTGGCAATCGCCGCTTCCGCCGCAGCCATCGCGCGGCCTTCGCCGGAAGCCTCTCCCGTGCCCATCATCGCCTTGCCCATGTCGCGCATGACGGAACGAACATCGGCGAAGTCGAGATTGATAAGGCCTTCCTTGACCATGAGATCAGTAATGCAGGCAACGCCGGAGTAGAGAACCTGGTCAGCCATGGCAAACGCATCGGCAAATGTCGTCTTGTCATTGGCAATGCGGAACAGGTTCTGGTTTGGAATGACGATCAGCGTATCAACGCTCTTCATCAGCTCCTCAATACCCAAGTCAGCTGTGCGCATGCGGCGCTGGCCCTCAAAGTGGAAGGGCTTGGTAACGACGCCCACTGTCAGGATACCGCGTTCGCGAGCCGCCCGCGCCACAACTGGCGCCGCCCCGGTTCCGGTGCCGCCGCCCATTCCCGCCGTCACAAAGCACATGTGCGTGCCTGAGATGTGGTCAAGGATCTCGTCAATGCACTCCTCAGCCGCCGCACGTCCAACCTCTGGCTGCGATCCCGCGCCCAGACCCTCAGTAACGGCAACCCCCAACTGAATGATCCGGTCCGCTTTCGACATTGCCAATGCTTGCGCGTCGGTATTGGCCACAACAAACTCCACACCGCGCAATCCGGCGGTGATCATGTTGTTGACGGCATTTCCGCCGCCGCCGCCGACACCAAAAACCGTGATCCTCGGCTTCAGCTCGGTAATGTCTGGTTTCTTCAGATTGATCGTCATGGCTTTGGTACCTCTCGATTTATTCAGCCGCTTTGCCGCAACGGCATGAAATTCACTTCTGTTCGCCTGATCCGTTCGGGTCGTCCCGTTGTTACAAACTCTCCTTGAGCCAGTTGCCCATCCGGGCGATGTGCCCCCCGGCTCCACTCAGCTTCTGTCTGGCGGAATATCGTGCCGCCGAAATCTCAAATTCCGCCACCTGCGGATAGATCAGCAGCCCCGCTGTGGTCGCAAAGGCCGGTCCGCGCGCAGCTTCCGGCAATCCCGCAACTCCCAGGGGACGGCCCACACGGATGTTTCGCGCCAGAATGCGCCTGGCAACTTCCGCCAAGCCCTGCAGTTGGCTGCCTCCGCCCGTCAGAACAATGCGCTTGCCAATGGCCTGGCCATAACCGGACTGGCTCAGCCGGTCGCGTACGATCTCAAGCGTCTCCTCAACCCGTGCACGAATGATGCGTGTCAGCACCGAGCGCGGAATCTGGTTCGGCGCATCGCCTTCCTCGTCTCCGATCGGCATAACCGAAAGAAGATCGCGCTCGTCCGCGGTGCTTGGCAGTGCCGATCCCTGCTTGACCTTGAGGCGCTCGGCCTCATCAACGCGTGTGGAAAGACCGCGCGCAATGTCCATTGTAATGTGATTGCCGCCAATGGCGATGGCATCGGCGAACACAAACTTGTTTTCGTTGAAAACCGCAATTGTCGTGGTGCCGCCGCCAATGTCGATACAGGCCGCCCCCATCTGCGCTTCATCTTCCACCAGCGCCGCCAGGCCGCTTGCGTAAGGTGTGGCCACCACCATTTCAATGTTGAGATGGGCGCGGTTAACGCAAAGCTCGAGATTGCGCAGCGGGGCCGCGTCCGCCGTCAGAACATGCATGTCAACGCCAAGCTGCTCGCCAAGCATGCCGCGCGGATCCTGAATGCCGCGTTCGACATCGAGGGTAAAGGACACCGGCAGGGAATGAACAACCTGTCTTTCAGCTGCCATCGACTGCCTGGCGCCGGCTGCAAGCACACGATTGATGTCGGACTCATCCACCTCATGACCGCCGAGCTTGATGCCTGCCGCAAAGCTCTCGCTCTTCAGCCGTCCCGCCGACATATTGACGATGAGCGATTCAACCGTCACGCCAGCCATGCGCTCTGCCGCGTCAACCGCAAGCCGGATCGACTGCTCGGCGGCGTCAAGATCGACAACAACACCGGATTTCACCCCGCGTGAGCGCTGGTGGCCAATGCCCAGCACTTCGACATGGTGGGTGCGGCCGGGAAACACCGCCGATTCTTCGCGCGGTTTCAAACGTGCGATGACGCAGGATATCTTGGTTGAACCGACGTCCAGAACAGTGACGACGCCGCTGCGCGCCGAAGTTGGCGACGCGCCATTCGAATTGTTTTGCTTTCCGCGGAACAGGCTCATGTTTGCGCCTCCGATTTCTTCTTCCGCGTTTGATTCTCTTTCAAGGTCGCGTCGCGCAGTGACTGTCCGTCCGGCGTCAGCCTGACGACGATGCGGTCATTAAGGCGCAGATCGACCGATTCGACATCGCGCGCCAGCAAGCCATGGTCTTGCTCAAGGCTGACGGCCTCGGACAACGCCGTCTCAAGTTCGTTCTCCGGCAATTGCACCTTCACGCCATCGTCCAGCACAATATCCCAGCGCCGACTCCCGACACGCACATAGGCTTTGACGCGCGCCGCAAGGCTCGGAAAATCTGTCATCAACGCCAGAAGGGCCTGACCATGCCGGTTGGCGCCTTCCCCGATCAGCAGCGGCAGGCCAAGATATTTCTCGTCCGAGAACGCAACGATCGGATCGCCATTGCTGTCGATGAGACTGAGGGCATCCTGATGCTGCCACACCGCGAACGGCTGCTTTTCAGTGACCAGCACCGAAACCCCGTCCGGATAGAGCTTGGTCACCTGCGCATTTGCAATCCACGGCATCGCCAAAATGCGCTGGCGCGCGGCTTCGCTGTCAAATCCGATCAGCGAGGTAATTCCGTCGAGTTCAAGGGTTTGCAGAACATCGATTTCCGATGTTTCCTTGTGACCAGCCACCTTGATCTCGCTGATTGCAAAACCGAGTGTGGACGTCGCCTGCTTGATGACAACCTGCGTGTGCCCGCCTTCGATCATGCCGTAGGCGCCGGTGGCGGAAAAAAGCGCGACAAGGCCGATGACACCTGCATGGCGGGGAACATTGACATTGCCGCTGGCAAGCCGGGCTGCGAACCGGGCGAGATTTCGCAGCAGGGCTGGCACAAGGCGAGCGACCGCGGCATCGGCATTGACCAACGCAAAGCTGCTTCGTTTCCCAATCCCCATCATCGCAAACAAGACGCGTCCTCTACCATCCAACTTAGCAAGGCTCCAAACGAATGACCCGCCGCAGCCGCAATTTCAGGAACGAGTGACGTCGGCGTCATCCCCGGTTGCGTGTTAACTTCCAGCCAGATCACCTCACCATCCTCGGAGAAACGGTCATCATAGCGGAAGTCGGAACGGCTGACGCCGCGGCAGCCCATCGCCTGATGCGCTCTGAGGGACATCATTTGTATTTTTTGGTAAATTTTTGGTGAAATTTTTGCAGGGCATTCGTGTTTTGACCCCCCTGCGACGTACTTTGAATCATAATCGTAAAATGCATGCCCGACCGGGATGATTTCGGTCACCCCAAGCGCGACATCACCCATCACTGCGCAGGTCAGCTCCCTGCCCTCGATGAACCGCTCGACCATCACTGTATCGCCGTATTTCCACGCCGATGACGTAATGATTTGCGGCGGATGAGCTTGACCTGCCTTGACGATGACAACGCCAAAACTGGAGCCCTCGCTCACCGGCTTCACCACGTAAGGCGGCTGCATCGGATGGACCGCCTTGATGTCAAACCGGTTCATCACCTTGGATTCCGCGACCGCAATGCGCACCGACTTCGCAATCTTCTTGGAAAGCTCCTTGTTCATCGAAAGAGCCGAAGCAAGCACGCCTGAATGGGTGTACGGGATCTGCAGGTATTCGAGGATGCCCTGGATGGTGCCGTCCTCGCCAAAAGGACCATGCAGCGCATTGAATGCGACATCCGGCTTCATCTCGGCAAGCACGCTCGCCACATCGCGGTCAACGTCAACACGCGTAATCGTGTAGCCTTCCCCTTCCAAGGCGTCGGCGCAAGAGTTTCCCGACGAAAGGCTCACCGGCCGCTCCGACGAAAATCCACCCATCAGCACCGCAACATGCTTCTTACGCATTCACCAACTTCCCCTTTGTACCGCAACACTCTCGAGTCGCGGCAAATCCCTCCGTTCACACAACGAAAAAGCCCCCGCCGTGCATGAATGGAAACTGGCTGCTGACGCGCCGACTCAAATTCCGGAAAACAATGGCGCCAAAGAATCAGAGCTTTGATTCACTGGCAAGTGCCCGAAAGACTCAATGCCAAACAAATCTTGCAAATGGGCAAAAAACCGCGTGAATCCGGTCAAAACATTTCCGTGAAATGCTGATGCGCTCTAATTGCCCCTTAGATGCAAAGTGACCCAACCGTTGCGCCACAGCGTGTTCACATGGAAAAGCGCCTGCTGGCGATAAGAGGCCAGAACCCGCTGCCGTTGGCTCGCCAATATTCCAGACAAGATGACCGAGCCACCCGCCGCCAGATTACCCGCAATCGCCGGCGCCAATCCCATCAAAGGGCGCGCCAGGATGTTTGCAACGATCAGATCATAGGGTGCTCCATCCGCGATGGCCCGGTGCCGCAAACCGCTTGCAGTCTCGCACCGCACAAACCCCGCCGCATTGTTCTTGGCAATGTTCTCGCGCGCAACCTTTGTGGCGACCGGATCAATATCGGTCGCCAGCACCGGTATGCGGGCGAGCTTGGCGATGGCGATGGCAAGAACCGCGCTCCCCGTTCCCACATCCAGGGCATTGCGCGGGCGTTCATTGCGCACGACAGTCGAAATCATCTCCAGACAGCCTGATGTCGTGCCGTGATGGCCGGTGCCAAAGGCAAGACCGGCGTCGATCAGGATCGCGATGGCCCCTGACCGGCCAGTCTGCTTGTCA
>JANNRN010000054.1:0-9278 GCA_031401375.1 Phyllobacteriaceae bacterium
CGAGACGCAGTCCTTGAACCGGCACGTGTTGCACGGGGCAAGCGACTGGACGGCTTCCATTGATGAATTGCAGGCGCTCTGCCCCCAACTCGAAAGCGTTGCGCTTGTCGTGACCTGGTTTGGCAATGACCTGCGCTGCGGTGAGTGCACGGTGAGGCCGGGCGTGACAACGCGGGACGCCGCAGGGCTTTCCGCCGCATGGCGTGTCAGTGATGCGACCCGCGTCGATGCGCATCTGGTTTCGACCCATGAGGGCGGCGCAAGTTTCGGCGGAACACCGAGTGACCAGTCGGTCATCGACGCGATCCGGGACCTTTCATCACGCGGGCTGAACGTCACGCTGTATCCGTTCATCATGATGGATATTCCAGCGGGAAACACGTTGGCGAACCCCTATGGCGGGGCATCGCAGGCGGCCTATCCTTGGCGCGGCGAAATCACCTGCCACCCGGCCGCCGACATGCCGGGTACGATTGACAAGACCGCCGCCGCCGGCACGCAAACCACGGCCTTTTTCGGCAGTGCCGGCGCCGCGCAGTTTTCGGCGTCGGGCGATGTCATTCATTTCTCCGGCGGGCCCGACTGGTCATATCGGCGCTTCGTGCTTCACTATGCCAAACTTGCCGCAATTGCCGGCGGGGTGGACGCATTTCTCATTGGATCGGAAATGCGCGGCGTCACACGTATCCGCTCGACCGCATCGGCGTTTCCCGCGGTTTCGCAATTGGTGTCTCTGGCCGGACAAGTCCGCGCGATCCTTGGTTTGACGCCGAAACTGACTTATGGCGCCGACTGGAGTGAATATTTCGGCTACCACCCCGCTGATAGCTCGAATGACGTGTTTTTCAACCTCGATCCGCTCTGGGCTTCTTCGCACATTTCCGCCATCGGCATCGACAATTACATGCCGCTGAGCGATTGGCGCGACGAGGATTATCTCGGTGGCAATCCGGATGGCGCACGCAGTCCCGATGATGAGGCCGCGATGACAGCCGCAATCTCCGCTGGTGAGGGATATGACTGGTACTATGCAAGCGATGCTGACCGGGCAGCAAGGGTTCGCACCCCCATTACCGATGGTGCGGCAGGAAAGCCGTGGGTGTTTCGCTACAAGGACATCAGGTCATGGTGGGAGAACGAGCATTATGATCGGCCGGCGGGAACAGAATTGGGGACCCCGACAGATTGGGTCCCGCGCTCAAAGCCCATCTGGTTTACCGAACTTGGCTGCGCGGCGATCAACAAGGCGGGCAACCAGCCCAATGTCTTTCTTGATCCGAAATCCGCAAACTCGGCCAAACCGCGGTTTTCAAACGGCGGCCGTTCGGACCATGCGCAACTGCGGTTTCTCAACGCGCATCTCGACCATTGGCAGGGCGCGAACAACCCGGTCTCGCCGGTCTATGGCGGCCCGATGCTGGACAATTCCAACCTCTATCTTTGGGCATGGGACGCGCGGCCGTTTCCCGCCTTTCCGTTGCAGAGCGGTGTGTGGAGCGACGGCGGCAACTGGGTTACCGGCCACTGGTTGAACGGCCGGCTCGACGGGATCAGCCTTGGCGATCTTGTCGCGGCGATCATTGCTGATCACGGCATTGCGGCGGCACAAACGATGGAAGCCGATGGCTTTCTGCAGGGCTATGTCATCGCTGCGCCGGGCACCGCGCGGGACGCATTGGCGCCCTTGACCGATGTTTGGCAAATCGATGTCAGCGAGAAGAACGGTACGCTTGCGTTCACTTCGCGCAGCCGTGCACAGGGGTCGCCTGCTCTCATTGACGATTTTGTGTTTGCCGGAAGTGGCGGCCCGGTCACAGTCAAGCTCATCGATCTTGGCGCTGTGCCCCGCGAAACACTGCTCGGATTTCGCGATCCTTTGCGCGACTATCAGTCGGCAACGGTCGAGGTGCGCGCCGAGACGGGTGAGGCTGGAACGGAACGGATCGAACTTCCGGCCATGATTGATCCTGGCATCGCGGACGCCCTCGTCAAGGAATGGCACCGGGCCCGCATGAGCGCACGCAAGGAAATCGTGTTGTCGGCGCCATGGCGGTACGCTGCGCTGGCGCCCGGCGACCTCGTGTCTGTGGCAGAGCTTGGCGGTGAAACCTTTCGCATCATCCGTATTGAGGATGGCGACAGCCGCAAAATCGAGGCGCTGTCGACCGTCTCGCTCTATCCGCATGCCGTGCAATCGGTATTGCCGGAAAGTGAAATCGACGTGGGAGCCGTGACCGGCGCACCGCTGTTTCATCTGATGGACTTGCCGTTGCTGCCCGGTGAAAGCGACCCGGCCAATGCGTTCAAGCTGGCGGTCTGGACGAAGCCCTGGCGCAGCCAGGCGATTTTCGTGTCTCCCGCCAGCGATGGATTTGTCCAGCGCGGGAGCGCCAGGCAACCGGCAACAACAGGAAGTCTTGTGACGCCGCTTTCGCCGGGCGAGACCGGCAGGTTTGACCTTGAGAACAAGGTCACTGTGAGGCTGCGCAGCGGCGAATTGCAAAGCGTTGCCAATGGCCAATTGCTGAACGGCGCCAACGCCGCCCTGGTTCAGGCGGTGAATGGCGCTTGGGAGGTTCTGCAGTTCCGCAGCGCGGCTGAAACCTCGCCCGGCGTCTGGGAACTGACGGGCCTCCTGCGCGGGCAATTGGGGACTGAGGACGCGATGCAGGCGGGCTCGCTGACCGGATCGACCTTTGTTTTGATGAGTGGCGCCGTCATTCCTGCCGGGCTGAACACGAACGAGATCGGGATCGAACTGCACTGGAAGGCCGGACCGGCGGGCAAGGAGTTTTCAAGCCAGTATTTTGTCGAAAAGGTCGCGACGGGCGGCATTCGCGCTGACGCCGCTGTCGCCGGTGCATTTGAAGAAGCTTGCCCAACCGAACGGCGACGTGAATTTCACCTGGATCCGGCGGGGGCGAACGGATGCCGACAATTGGCTCGCAACAGAAATCCCGCTTGGCGAAGCCGTTGAATCGTATCGCATCCGGATTGTCTCCGTCGCTGCAGCGCTCATTCGGGAAGCGTATTCGCCCGTCGGCAGCTGGCTCTGGACCAGCGCCATGCAGGCCGCCGACGCAGCTTCCGCGCCGTTTTCAATAGAGATCGCACAAATGAGCGAAGCGGCCGGCGCGGGAATTGCGGCCCGGCTCACACTCTGATTTTCCAACCATTTCAATTCACAAGGAGAAGAATATGATTCAGTTCAAACCCTGGTATCTGTCGAAAACCATCTGGGCGTCAGTGATTTCGGTCGGCTGCGTAATGCTCAGCCTGGCGGGAATTCCAACCGGCGCCATTGACCAAGGCGCTCTGGTGGATCAGTTGCTGCAAGTGATTTCGGCCCTGTCGGGGTTGACGGCGATATTTGGCCGGGTGACGGCGGGCACGCGCATTGGGTGAGCTGAATTCCAGCGCTTGCTGAGACAAAATGGCATGCTTACAAATAATTCATTTGTCGCCTCTAGAAAAAACGTATCATGGTGATATAGGGCGCTATCGATGAATGGCTTAAAGGAACTGATGGGTGTCGGAAAAAGGCGCTTGGTCTGCGAAACAGGCGACGACAAAAATTCGGGAAATCGCTCAATCAGCGAGCCTGACCGTCTCGTATTCAAAGCATTCGTTGGAGCGGATTGTCGAACGTGGTTTAATCATGTCCGACATCCTATATGTCATGAAGTTTGGTTTTGTGCATTTGGAGCCGATACCGTCCAGTCAAAGTGGCTGGTATAAATATGCAATTGAAAGCAAATGCCCAAACGGAGGCAGCAGATCAGTTCGTGTTGTTGTCGTGCCGGATCAGACAACGTACTCGATAAAAATCGTTTCAGTTATGTGGGTAGACGAAACCGAAACGAGAGCAGGAAGCGTAATTGGAGATGAAAATGGCTAGTCATCACTACACCGAATGCGGGCTGGACAATGTCTATATTGACGGTCTGGAATATGTGGTTGATGACGCTGGTGAAGAGATCATCACCATTCCAGCGATTAATGAACTGCACCACATTATTGCACTTGGAATTGTCGGCCACAGCCATGGCATGAGCGGTGCTGAGCTTCGTTTTCTGCGGACGGAAATGGGTTACAGTCGGGCTGAACTAGCGGCATTGGTGCATCATGAAAAACAGGCGATTGGCCGCTGGGAACGATCTGAATTTGATATAGACAGTCTCGCGGAGGCAGTTATCCGTCGGCTTGCTGTTGAGAAACTGTATCTGGATGTAAGCGAAGGTATTGATGATTTGTCACGGCGCAGCGTCCCATCAGTGAAAACACAGCCGATCAATATCAAAAAGACAAACGACAACGGCGCCTATGAGCTCGCTGCCTGACGCGCTTGCGAGGTCGGAAGTCGCGACCTCACAATGATGCTTAGGGTCAAAAAACTCTATCCCAGATCAAGCAATCATTCATGCGCCGTTCAGGCTTGATCGTCTAAAAGCGCGAGCATGATGAAAAAGTATCTTGCCTTCCTGGCGCTTAGCGCACTCACTCTGGTTCTGGGCGTTTTGGCGTTCGGTCCCGTCGCCTTTGCCGGACCGGTGGCCGCGGCCGGCGTTGACCAGACTGCGCCCGGCGATGTTCAGGGCGACGTGTTTCTGGTCGAGGGCGATTGCTATGCCATCGGCGAACAGATCGCGCAGGAAAACGGCGGCGCGGTGGCCAAGGCCGTGCCCGTGACACAAGGCGGTCAGCCGATGTGCAAAGTGGTCGTGCTGATCCCCGGCGCTGAAGGAGAACGCCCCAAGCGTCTGGAATTCACCGTTCCCCAGTGACGGGCCTAGAGCGTATCAGCGTTTCATGGAAACGCCGATGCGCTCCAAATCCTTGAATTGCCGCATTGTCCTTTGCTTTTGATGATTCCATCAAAAGCGGCAATGCTCTAGGACGCCGCTGCCTGTTGTTTTTGACGCGCAACCGGCTACCCTGAACAAAATCAACTGAATTGAGCCGGTGCCCGATGCGCATACTCGTTGTGGAAGACGACAAGGACCTCAACCGCCAGCTCTGCGATGTGCTGCAGGACCAGGGTTATGTCGTGGACAAGGCTTTTGATGGCGAGGAGGGGCATTTCCTCGGCGACACTGAGCCCTATGACGCCATTATTCTCGACATCGGCCTGCCGGTCATGGACGGCATTTCAGTGCTGGAGCGCTGGCGCAAGGACGGCAAGAAAACCCCTGTTCTGATGCTGACCGCCCGTGACCGCTGGTCAGACAAAGTCGCGGGCATTGACGCCGGCGCTGACGATTACGTCACCAAACCGTTCCATGTTGAGGAAGTGCTGGCGCGGGTAAGGTCGCTGATCCGCCGTGCAGCGGGGCATGCCTCGTCGGAGATTATCTGCGGTGACCTGCGCCTTGACACCAAGTCTTCCAAGGTGACGATAAGCGGCACGCAGCTGAAGCTGACTTCTCTGGAGTTCCGCCTGCTCGATTATCTCATGCACCACATTGGCGAAGTGGTGTCGCGAACCGAACTGGTCGAGCATCTTTATGACCAGGACTTCGACCGTGATTCCAACACGATCGAGGTTTTTGTCGGCCGGTTGCGCAAGAAAATGGGCAATGACATGATCGAGACCATCAGGGGCATGGGCTACCGCATCTCCGATCCAAATGGCGGGGCGGCCTGACGGCTCATGCTGTCATCCTGGCTTCCCAAATCACTCACCCTGCGCGCCATCGGCCTGTCCACGCTTTGGGCCGCGATCTCGCTCGCCGCCATCGCCACGGTGATCATCTCACTCTACCGCGACGCCAGCGAACGCGGCCTTTCCAGCCTCCTTTCCGCGCATTTGTTCAACTTGATCGCGGCCAGCAGTGTGGACGAGGCCGGAAAGCTCATGGGCAGTCCCGATCTGGGCGATCTGCGCTACACAATCCCGCGTTCCGGCTGGTACTGGTCGGTCGAGCCGGTCACCGATACCGTTTCCGGCCGCCTGTCTTCCCTGTCGATGGACGGGCAGCGCATTCAACCAGCGGACATCAAGGTTTTGCCCTTCGACAGCAATTTCAGGCGCACATATTCCACGGCGGGTCTGGATGGTGAAACTCTGGAGATTACCGAAACCGAATTCGAAATGGGCAGCGCCGATCGCGTGGCGCGCTTCCGCGTCATGGGCAATCGAAGCGAAGTCGAGGCGGAGATCGACGAGTTTGCCCGTCAGCTTTACACGTATCTGGCGCTTTTCGGCTTGGGCAGCATTGCGGTCAATGCACTGGCAATCCTTGTCGGATTGAACCCGCTGCGCAAGGCGCGCGATTCCCTCAAGCAAATCCGCGAGGGCAGGGCGCACAGGCTGGACGGCGAATTTCCGCCCGAGATCGCGCCGCTTGCCTCGGAAATGAATGCGTTGATCGACAATAACCGCCGCATCGTCGAGCGATCGCGCACCCAGGTCGGCAATCTCGCGCATTCGCTGAAAACGCCGCTTGCCGTCATGTCGAACGAAGGCCGGGCGCTCGGCGGAAAGACCGGTGCGGTTATCTCGGATCAGGCAAGCGCCATGCAGCAACAGATACAGCATTATCTGCAGCGCGCCCGCATCGCCGCGCAGCGTGACAGCGTGGTCTTTCGCGCGCCGGTAACACCCGTCCTGCTGCGGTTGCTCCGCGTCATGCAAAAACTCAATCCGGACAAGAACTTTGCGTTTTCCCCGCCCGATCCCGAGATTATCTTTGCGGGCGAAGCGGAGGATCTTGAGGAACTTGCCGGAAATCTTCTTGAAAACGCGGCCAAGTGGGGCAGGACCCGCATTTTGGTCAAAGTTGGCAAGGCCGCCGCGCTTGGAGCGTCGCCGATGTTTGCCCTTGAAATCAGCGATGATGGTCCAGGACTGCACAAGGATCAAACAGTTGAGGCGCTGAAACGCGGCAAACGGCTTGATGAAAGCAAACCCGGCACCGGACTTGGTCTTTCCATCGTTTCGGACACCGTTCGTGAATATGGCGGCACAATTATGTTGGGAAAATCTGCGCTGGGCGGGCTTTCGGCAACGATCACGCTGCCGATGGTGGAGTGATGTTGCGAAAAAGTCAGGGCGCGCAAGGAACCTTACAGGGCCTCCGAGAATTGACATGCACGGGCAAATCAATTCAAAGCGGGGCTCTGAGTTGTTGAGGAAAACATGACATCCGGAAGATACGCGGCTCTGGCTCTGGTGCTCCTTTCGGGTTGCCAAACAATTGGTTTTGGCGGCTCGAGGCCTGTGCGGCCCGCTGTGGTGAGTCCAAGCGATGCGGGTGCGCAGACGCCCGCCATGCTGCTCGAAAAGATGTCCGGCGGCCTGATCGGTCAGAAATTAGGCGCAGCATTCGAGCGATCCGATCGCGGCGCGGCGCTGGAGGCCGAGTACAAGGCGCTCGAACAATCGCCGGCTGGAGTGGCTATTGCGTGGAACAGCGAACAAACCGGCCATTCCGGCAGTGTCGTTGCAGCACAGCCTTACCGGGTCGGCAGTCAGAACTGCCGGCAATACGCACACACATTCAACATTGGCGGCGTCACGCAGGTTGCCAAGGGCACTGCCTGCCGCAATGAGGACGGCAGCTGGACGCCGCTGACCTGATTCATCCCCGGCATTTTTCCGCTTTCAACCAGAATTTATCGGGACTTCGTTGTAGAGCCGCGCAAAACAACCTAGGTAGGCGCCATGCTTTTCTGGGTCCTTGCCGCCGCTCTGACGATTTCCTGCGTTGCCGCAGCGCTGCTTCCACTTGTCAAAAAAGCTGGGGATACACCGGACAGAAGCCGGTTCGACATCGAAGTCTACAAGGACCAACTCGAGGAAATCGAACGGGATACAGTGAGCGGCGCCATTTCCGCAGCCGATGCCGAGACTGCGCGGATCGAGGTCTCCCGCCGCATTCTGAAACTTTCAGGCCCGCAATCAACGGCGCTTCAGCCAACCGCAACATCAGGTTTGCGCCGGGCGGCCGCAATCGGCATCGCCGCCCTGGTGCCGCTGCTGTCATGGGGCCTCTATTCCGCGCTGGGTACGCCTGAACTGCCCGATCAACCGGTCAGCGCCCGATCACTTGCCGCGCCCGGTGACAATTCCATGGCTTCGTTGCTGGCAAAGGCGGAAGAACATCTGGCGAAGAACCCGAGTGACGGCCGCGGTTGGGAAGTGCTGGCGCCGATCTATTTGCGGATGGGCCGCTACGAAGATGCCGCCGCAGCCTGGGCGCTAAGCATTGAATTGAATGGCGACAATGCCATGCGCCAATCCGGACTTGGCGAGGCCTTGACGGGGGCAGCAGGCGGCAGGGTGACGCAAGAAGCGATGCAGGTGTTTGAACATGCGCTTTCGCTTGATCCCAACGAACCAAGGGCGCGTCTGTTCATGGCAATCAGCCTCGCCCAGCAGGGAAAAGCCGATGAGGCCAGAGCGGCGCTCGAGTCCCAGTTGGCCATGACGCCGCAAGACGCGCCTTGGCGGCCGGTGCTGGAGAACGCGCTGGCATCGCTCACCAAGTCGGCGCCAGCCAAGGGCAAGGGCGAAAACGGTCCGGCACAAGCTGACATCGACAATGCCGCGCAGTTGAGTGAAGCTGACCGCATGGCCATGATTGAAACCATGGTCGAAGGACTGGCGGAAAAGCTCAAGGCCAACCCGGATGACATCGAAGGTTGGCAAAGACTGATGCGCTCCTACATGGTGATGGGAAGAAAGGACGATGCCGCCGCCGCGTTTGACACAGCGCAACGCGTCCTGAAATCCGATGCGGCAAGGCTCTCGTCGATCCGGGCGTTTGCGCGAGAACTGGAAATAGGCACGCAATGACATGACCCGCAAGCAAAAGCGTGGACTGGTGATTGGAGCAGGATTGGCGACGCTGGCGCTGGCGGCAACTTTGGTGCTGTTCGCCTTGCGCGAGCAGATCGTGTTTTTCAATACGCCGACGGACTTGAAGGCATCCACTCAATCGGCAGGGTCGCGGATAAGGCTTGGCGGGCTTGTTGAAAAAGGCTCATGGGTCAAGGACAGCGGCGCACAGGCAAGGTTCGTGGTCACTGATACCGAAAACTCTGTGGCGGTCACCTATGAAGGCATTCTGCCGGACCTTTTCCGGGAAGGTCAGGGCGTGGTAACGGAAGGTGTGCTCGGCGCTGATGGCGTGTTCAAGGCCGATACCGTGCTGGCAAAGCATGACGAAAACTACATGCCCAAGGAAGTCGCGGACGCGTTGAAAGAAAAAGGCGTCTGGCAAGGTCAATGAGGGAACAAAGCTGATCATGTCGGTCGAGCTTGGACATTTTGCCCT
>JANNRN010000055.1:0-1811 GCA_031401375.1 Phyllobacteriaceae bacterium
GCCCAGCATGGCGCCGCCGAACGCGAGCGCTGCGGACAAAGCCGCCGAAGACACCGATGCAGCAAGACTTGCCGCAAGATCAGCCCCGATCCAAGGCGCGCAGCTGGCCGCCTTGCCCTTCCATTTGGTGACGCGCCCGCCGCGCAGGAGGCGCGACACAGCGCTGGTCGTAACGGAGTTCGCCTGAGCGGAGGAAAGAGCGTTGGCCATGAAAAGACTTGTCCTTGATGCAGATGCCGCCAGCCTTTGGCTGACAGTGTTGATGCTTGAAATCGGGCACCCCGGAAGCACGCCAAACCATCGAATCCGGAGCTCGTTTTGAGCCTAGTTCGATCTGGTTAATCAATTATTGATTGTATTACAATTCCATTATTCAATCTAAAAGAGCATGTTGCGCGAAAGCAACACGCCCGCGCCGCGCCTGCTGAACGCAGACGGAAGTCCGCGCCCGCGCGGACCTTGCCGGCGGTAATTTTTGCTATTTCGCCTTGATTGCCTGCGGGGGATAGCCGTTGGGGTGCGCCGGGACCGCTTTCAGATAAGCCGCCACCGCCGCCCGGTCGGCATCGGAAACGTGCGACCAGTTCAGGACCACCGAGGCCATCGAGCCGCCAAGGGAATCAAAATCCGACGTGAACCCGTCTTTCAATGCGGAAGCGATCTGGCCCGCCGTCCATGCCTCGATACCACCCTCACCACCGGTGATATTGGGGATGATCCCGCCCCCTTCCGGCGAAACGGCGCCAGCCAGCCATTGCCCTTGTTTGGGTCCGCCAAGAAGGTTGCGCGGCGTATGGCACTCGCCGCAATGGCCGGGTCCCTCGACCAGATATTGGCCGCGCTTGATCGCATCGGAAGCATTGGCGATTTCAAGGACCGGACCTTTTGCAAAGAACAGCAGCTTCCAGCCGCCAAGCGTGCGGCGGATGTTGAACGGGAACGGCAATTCATGCGCGGGCGCCTTGCCTTTGACCTCGGGCAGGGTTTTCATGAACGCCCATAGATCCGCGACATCGGCAAGTTCCATGCGCACATAGGACGCATAGGGAAACGCCGGGTAGTAATGCTCGCCCATCGGCGAGACGCCGCGCTGCATCGCGTTGGCAAAGTCGATGAAGCCCCAGGCGCCGATGCCGTCATCCAGATCCATGGAAATGTTCGGGGCGTGAAAGTTGCCGAAGGGCGACTTCAAGACGAGGCCGCCGGCAAGTTTCAGCCGCTCGGCATCCTTGGCTCCAGGTGCGGCGTGGCAGGAGGCGCAGCCGCCTTGCCAGAACACCAATTCACCCCTGGCCGGATTACCCTCGCCGGCCTTGGCCACCAGAGCCGGATCCAGCCGCTCAGGTTCGGTGAGAAGCCAAAACAAAAGCCCGCCGATTGCGCCCAGAAAGAGTGCGGCAATGGCGAGCTTTTTGATCATTCAACCTTCTGACCAGGTTGCGGCTGATCAGCCCTTCTTGATGCGATAGGTCTCGTGGCAAGCGCCACAATTCTTTGTTAGCGCGCCAAACTGTGCTTGGAAAGCTGCAAGGTCTTGCGGATTTGCCGCTACTGCAGCGGCGGCATCTGCCTTGAATTTATCAACAGCCGCCTGGAAACCCGCCATGTCTTCCCAGATTTTCGGGGAAGCCGTGGTTTCGCCCTTGTCAGAGCCTGCGGGAAACAGCACGGCGACATCCATCTTCATGGCGTCTTCATTGATTGCGGCGAGCCCGGCCGCCACAATGGCTGCATCAAACGGCGCTTCGCCCTTGGCGATTGGCACCATGGTGCCCACCGCTTTGCCATTGGCCTTCATGAGCGCGATACGG
>JANNRN010000056.1:0-1975 GCA_031401375.1 Phyllobacteriaceae bacterium
GGCGCAGGTGTTTCCTCAATCTACCTGCGAAAATGGAACGTACCAGCCGTCGTAGAACAACATAAATTCGTTCTCCTTGGCCCGCGTGCCGCCTGGATTGCGTAGGATTTCACCGCAACGTGTTGTGCTGGGCCACACAAAACAGAGCTTGTCGCCCTCCACCCGAGCGCTGCCAGTGCCGTTAGGCCAGTTGCCATAAGCCATCGCGGAGCCACCGTCCTCCGAAACGAAGGCGCCATGTTCCCATCCGCCGTCGAGATCACGGCCATGGAGGCGGTGACCGAAGACAAGCGCATCGATTTCATCGCCGGTTAGCCTTTGGCCATCGAACACCTTGGAATGAAAATCTCTGGGAACATCGGCCTGGCGCAGGCCTTCGAGGAGGCGGGATTTCTCCGGAACCTTGAAGTAGAGTCCTGTCGGGTCCCACGTCAACTCGTCCACCACGAAGGGCAGGCCGCCCTGCCTGACGCGGGTGGCGCTATAGGCCGCGACAGCTACTTTGGCATCTTTCACCCGCCCGCTCCGACTATAGGTTGCGCCCAGATACAGCCGCAGTAGTGGCAGATTGGGGTTCAGCCGGGTGGCCTCCTCGAACGTCTTGATGGCTTCCGGCAGCCGATCCTGGGCAAATTGTGCCAGCCCCCGATAAAACAAAAAGACAGGCGGGTAATGGGGATCGAGCCGCATGGCCGTCTCGATCTGCGTTTCAGCCTCGGCGGGACGTCCCGCCCAGATCAAAGTGTGGGCCTGGTCGGCATAGGTCCAGGAATCACTGGGGTCGAGGGCGATTGCCGCAGCGAACTCCTTCAGGGCGTCGTCGTACCAGCCGCGCTCCCTGGAAATGTTGCCGGTCACCTGATGCGAAGTCGAAGTCGGGCGCACCTTGGCGAGGTTCAGATAATCGCGTGCCTCTCTGAACGCCTGGTCAGCCGACAATCCGAGAACGCCAGTCCAGTGCTGATCAAAGCTCCGGAAATAGACCATGGCGAGAGCTGCGTTGGCGCGGCCGTATTGTGGATCGAGCTCAACTGCCCTCTCGAAATAGGGAATCGCCTTCTTATAGTCATCGGGCGTTGTGCGTTGATAGTATTCCCAACCGCGCAGGAAGGCCTCGTATGCTGCAGGGACTGCGGTTTCATGCTGGGTAAGTGTTGCTTGCTCGGTCCCTGTCAGCTGCACGGCCAACGCGGCGACGACGGCTTTGGTCACTTTGTCCTGAAGCGCGAAGATATCCACATAGGCGCCGTCGTAGCGCTCGCCCCATTGGTGGGCCCCGGTTAGCCCGTCGATGAGCTGGACATTGATCCGCACCTGTTCGCCAGCCCGTCTGACGCTGCCCTCGACGACGTAGTGCACGCCCAGCTCGTGTGCCACCTGACGCACGTTGGTCGCCTTGCCCTTGTAAGCAAACGACGAATTGCGGGCGATCACAAACAGGCCAGGCACACGCGAAAGATCGGTCATCAGGTCCTCGGCAATGCCGTCGGCAAAAAATGCCTGCTGCGGATCGTCGCTGAGATTGTCAAAAGGCAGAACCGCGATAGAAGGCTTGTCCGGCAATGGCGGCCCATCGTCCGCAAACCAATTTTGAACGCTATAGAACCCAGCGATAGCCAGTAGAACGGCCGCGCCAAGAGATATCACGAGCAAGCGTAGCCGCGAGGCCGGTGGTGCTATCGCGATGGATCGCTTGACCGGCGCACCGTCGAGCTTGATGCGGAAGGCCTCGACCGGCTCGGCGATGTTCTTGACTTTCTGTTCGCCCATCGGCTCGAAGCCGAAGGCCAGTTTCTTTTCGACTTCCTTGGCGACCTTGCCCGACACGCAGATGCCGCCGGGGTCGGCCAGTTGTTCGAGGCGCGCGGCGATGTTGACACCTTCGCCATAGCGGTCTTCGCCCTCGACAATTACCTCACCCAGATTGATGCCAATGCGCACCTGGATGCGTTCTTCTTCCGCCACATTGGCATTG
>JANNRN010000057.1:0-10378 GCA_031401375.1 Phyllobacteriaceae bacterium
TCGATCCGCTTTGCACCCGACAAGCGGACCTTGTTGACGGCGCAAAACGGCACTGGTCAACGCAAGCAACAAAAAACGGCTTCGCTCGACGAGGCATTCAAAGGATGAAGACCAATGGCTACTTTTTCGCAAAAGCCGGCGGAAGTGGAAAAGAAATGGATACTGATCGACGCGGAAGATCTCGTCGTCGGCCGTCTTGCCACTCTCGTTGCCAACCGCCTTCGCGGCAAGCACAAACCCACTTTCACGCCCCATGTCGATGATGGCGACAATGTCATCATCATCAATGCCGAGAAAGTTGCCTTCACCGGCAAGAAGCTCTCGGACAAGAAATATTATTGGCACACGGGCTGGATCGGCGGCATCAAGGAACGCACCGCAGGTCAGTTGCTCGAAGGCCGCTTTCCCGAGCGCGTCGTTGAAAAGGCCGTTGAACGAATGATCCCGCGCGGTCCGCTTGGCCGGCGCCAGATGAAGAACCTCAAGGTCTATGCCGGTGCTGCCCACCCGCATGAGGCCCAGCAGCCGACAATCTTTGACGTCGGCGCCCTTAACCGCAAGAACAAGAAGGCTTGACCATGGCTGATCTCTCCTCACTCAAGTCACTGAGCTCGACCCCTGCCGACGCCGCGCCCGCCGCGCCGGTGCACGTTCAAAAGCTCGACGCGCAGGGCCGCGCCTATGCGACCGGCAAGCGCAAGAATGCGATCGCCCGTGTTTGGGTAAAACCTGGAACCGGCAAGATTGTCGTCAACCAAAAAGAGTTCGGCACGTATTTTGCGCGGCCCGTGCTTCAAATGCTGCTTCGCCAGCCCCTGGTCGCCGCTGCACGCGACACCCAGTTCGATATCGTGGCAACCGTGGTTGGCGGCGGCTTGTCGGGACAGGCCGGCGCGGTGCGGCACGGGATATCGAAGGCTCTCACCTATTATGAGCCGGCCCTGCGCGCCATTCTCAAAAAGGGCGGTTTCCTGACCCGCGACTCGCGCGTTGTCGAACGCAAGAAGTACGGCAAGGCGAAAGCCCGCAGAAGCTTCCAGTTCTCCAAGCGCTAAGGCGCATTTGGGACCGCATTCTCACGGCGCCCGGCGAACCAACAAGCGATTTCGTCATCAAAGCCCGCTCGCGCGGGCTTTTTTGTTGCCTGCGGCGCAAAGAGGCTTGAATTCCAAAGCGGTTTGAAATCTCCTGTGCGACAGCCGTCCATGGAGATTGCGGGTTGAGATGACAAAGGCCTCGAAGAGTGCGGAACAAGGAGCTGCCGCCGCGCCGGGCGTACTGAGCGCGGCCGGCGAACGGTTGTTCAACCTGCGCTGGTCGCGCAGCCAGGCTGATCTGTTGACGCCCTTGCAGAACCTCTACGGCCAAAGCTCCGGTTTTGATGTTTTTCTCAACGATCTGAAAGACTTGCTGCTGCGGCGCTGGACGGAGCGACCCGCTGAGCTCAAGGACCTTGACCTGCAACGCGATCTCAATCCGGAATGGTTTCTGTCTGAAAAAATGATCGGCTATGTGTTCTATGTCGACCGGTTCTGCGGAACGATGAAGAACGTCCTCAAGCATACAGACTATCTCGAAGAGCTGGGCGCCAACTACATTCACTTCATGCCGTGCCTCAAGCCGCGCCCGGGCGACAGCGATGGCGGCTATTCGGTCATGGACTATCGCGCCATCAATCCGGAACTGGGAACGATGGACGATCTCGAAGCGGTGACCACGGCGCTGCGGCACAAGGGCATGAGTGTGTGCATCGACCTGGTGGTGAACCACACGGCCAAGGAACACGAATGGGCGCTAAAGGCGCGAGCGGGCGATCCATACTACCAGGACTATTACTGGATGTTCGACACCGCCGACATGCCGAACAAATACGAGCAGACACTTGTCGAGGTGTTTCCAGCGACAGCGCCCGGCAACTTCACCTATTATGACGACGCGCGCAAATGGGTCTGGACGACGTTTAACGAACACCAATGGGATCTCAACTGGGCGAACCCGCACGTATTCCTCGAAATCGTTGATATCATGTTGAATCTGGCCAATCGCGGCGCCGAGATTCTGCGCCTTGATGCTGTCGCCTTCATGTGGAAGCGGCTTGGCAGCAATTGCCAGAATCTTGCCGAAGTGCACGATCTTTTGCAGGCGCTGAGGGCTGCGACGCGCATCTCGGCCCCTGCCCTCATCCACAAGGCGGAAGCCATCGTTGCGCCACGCGATCTTGTTCCCTATCTCGGTGTCGGGCGCCATAGCGGGCGTGAGGCCAACCTTGCCTACCACAACAACCTGATGGTCCAGTACTGGTCGTCGCTGGCCAGCCGCAACGTCCGTTTGATGTCACATGTTCTGGGAACGCATTTCCCGGCACGTTTCAGCAATGCCTCCTGGGCCACCTATATCCGCTGTCATGACGATATCGGCTGGGCCATCACGGAGGAAGACGGCGGCGCGATCCCGTTCACGTCGGGCCATGGCCACCGCAATTTCCTCGCCGACTTTTACGCTGGACGTCATCCCGGATCCTTCGCCCGCGGCGCGATTTTCCAGGAGAATGCCGGGACAGGCGACCGGCGCAATTCAGGCTCGTTCGCCAGCCTTGCCGGCCTTGAAGCGGCGCTGGAATCAAAGGACGAAAGCGCCGTTTCGACGGCAATCGAGCGCATTTTGATGGGCTATGCGATGATCGCGTCCTTCGGCGGGCTTCCGCTTCTTTATATGGGCGATGAAATCGGCCTCTTGAACGATTACAGCTTTGCCAAGCAGCCCGACAAAGCGCATGACAATCGCTGGCTGCATCGCCCGAAAATGGACTGGAAGACGGCCAAGCGGCGGCATGATGCAACGCGTGTGCAGGGGCGGCTGTTCAGCGGAGTGCGCCATATCCTGGAACGCCGGAAGGCCAATGCGCGCCTCAACGCCTCATGCGCCACCGAAATTGTCGACATCGGCCATCCGCAGATTTTTGCCTTCAAGCGGATAAGTCCGCTTGGACCGTTGCTTGCCTTGTTCAATTTCAGCGAGAGTGAACAGCATTTGCCGCGTTCATGGCTGGAGGGACACGGGCTGCGGGAGTTCCATGACGCCCTCTCGGACCAGCCTGTCGATCTGACCCGTCACGAACTTTCGCTGGCGCCTTACGGGCGGATCTGGCTGACCTGATTGACCGGGAAGCGTTTGCGCGCAAGTTTGCGGAAGTAATCGCGGCCCGGCATCTCGACGAACCTGTGCGTCAGCATGCTCGCACCAATCGTCAGAGCCACCATGACAATGATCGCCGGCATCGCTGCGGTATCCGAAAACGCGACCGCGCCATCGCCCGTGGGCGAAAGAAGCTCGAGGCCGAACCAGTTGTCCGCGAGTTTGGCGGCGTTGAGCATCCGCCCCTGAATGAAAATGTGGGTGAGATAGATGGAATAGGAAATCGCCCCAAGGATCAGGAATGGACGCCTGCGCAGCAGCTTGCTGACATAGCCGCCTTCATGGGCAAACAAGGCCACTGCCAGCGCAAAAATGAACGGCGCAAGCAACCCGCCCGCATTCATCGAAGACGTGGAGACGAACACCGCGAGCGCTGCGATAACCACGAGCTCGGACAAGGTCCAGGCGATGCCGGACTCGCGCGTTTCGGCGCCCTTGTCGATCTTTCCATCGATGACAAGGCAAGTGAGGACACCTGCCGAAAAGCCGAAAAGGCAGCGCACCATGCCCAGATCGTAAGTAGCGTCCATGAAATCGGGCGACAAGAGGAACAGGAGCATCGGACCGGCGACAAGCATGGCCGCAAACACCATCCATGAACGGGCGCCGAGCACCAGAACCATGATCCCGAAAAACAGATAGGCAAAAAGTTCGGTCGAAATACTCCAGCTTGGCGCATTCCATGACAAATGATCATGAATGCCAAGACCGTGCAGCAGAGCGAGATTGGCGGCAAGCGTATCAGGCGAAAACGCGCCGGTGAAAGGCGCCTGCCCGCCCGCTAGTTGCGGGAGCATAACGCGCACGATCTCAAAGGCGACAAAGGCCAGGAGCATGAAGATGTGCAAGGGGAACAGCCGGCCGGCGCGCGTGATCATGAAGCCCGCCAGGCCCTCTGCCGAGCCGACCCTTTGCCAGCAGGAATGCGCAATGACAAAGCCTGACAGGACAAAAAAGAAATCCACAAACAGAAATGATCCGCGCACGAAGCTGTTATCTGCGATCGCTCCGGCCAGCGGCAGATGAAAGAGCGCGACCAACAAGGCGCAAATGCCGCGCCAGCTGTCGAGAACCTCGTATCTGTGGGCTGAAACCGGCCGCGCTGTTCCTGGTCCGGCGATCAATCCAGATGAATGCAGCCCCAAAATGTGTTCCCTTCCGCCCGCAATGTCCCATAACCGGACATTTCAGCCCATCGCCACGCGCGATAGGGAACCAGTGGCAAAAGCCGTGCCGTTCACGTATCAGGTCCGGCATGGACATCGCGCAAGGAGGCAAGAGCCATGGCGGCTAATCTGGTGGATAACGCCTTTACGGCAAAGAACAGAAACGCGGCATCGGCTGATCCTGCCTATGCGGGCGCCTTGTCCTTCATGCGCCGCCAGTATTCGAAGAACACCCGCGACGCGGATGTCGTCGTTTGGGGGATCCCTTTCGATGCCGCGGTTTCCAACCGGCCGGGCGCCCGGTTCGGGCCGCAGGCGATCCGCAAGGCCTCGGCAATATTTTGTAATGACCCGCAATATCCGTCCGGCCTTGATCTGTTCGCGCATCTTTCGATTATTGACTACGGCGATTGTGATCTCGACTACGGCAACCACTGGAAAACCCCGGCGGCCATCGAGCGGCAAGCCAAGGCGATCCTGAAGTCCGGCGCATTCCTCTATTCAATGGGCGGCGATCATTTCGTCACTTGGCCGCTCCTGAAGGCGCATGCCGCCCTGCACGGACCACTCGCCATGGTGCATTTTGATGCGCATCAGGACACCTGGTTCGATGACGGAAAGCGCATTGACCACGGCTCGTTCGTGGCCCGGGCGGTGCGCGACGGCATTATCGACCCGAAAAGATCGATCCAGATCGGCATCAGGACCAAGGCCCCCGAGGATTTCGGCATCCGCATCATTCCCGGCTATGAGGTCGAGGAAATGTCTTCCGGCCAGCTGGCGAGGGAAATCCTCAAGCATGTCGGCAAGGAAAAGGCCTACCTGACGTTCGACATTGATTGTCTGGACCCGGCCTATGCGCCAGGCACCGGCACGCCGGTCGCCGGCGGCCCTTCCTCATCCAAAATGCTGTCGGTTTTGCAGCAGCTGGATGATCTCAACCTTGTCGGCTCGGATGTCGTGGAAGTGGCGCCGGCCTATGATCACGCCGAAATCACCGCCATCGCGGGCGCAACCGTTGCCATGTATGTCATTTCTCTTCTTGCGAAGAAGCGCGCCAGGCGCTAGCGCGCTGACACGTATATGGGCGTTCAGGAACACGGCAGTGAAACCAAAGATATTCATCGACGGCGAGCATGGCACAACGGGCCTTCAAATCCGCAGCCGCCTTGCGGGCCGCAAGGACATTGATTTGATTTCGGTGCCCGTTGAACGGCGCAAGGACGCAAATGCGCGGGCCGAATATCTCAATCAGGCGGACATTGCCATACTCTGCCTGCCCGATGACGCCGCCAGGCAAAGCGTCGCGCTGATTTCCAATGATCGCACCCGGGTCATTGACGCCTCGACCGCGCATCGCCTTGCTCCCGGATGGGTTTATGGCTTTGCAGAAATGGACCGCGCGCAGGGCAAGGCGATTGGCAGCGCCAAGCGGGTCGCCAACCCCGGATGCTGGCCGCAAGGGCCCATCGCCATGCTGCGGCCGCTCGTCGCGGCAGGCCTCATCCCGGCAAACTACCCGGTCACGATGAGCGGGATTTCCGGCTATAGCGGCGGCGGCCGGCAAATGATTGAGGACTATGAGGAAAAGGGTGAGGATGCGCCGGAATATCTGCCCTATGGGCTGACATTTCAGCACAAGCACGTCGGCGAACTCAAGGCCAACGCCTTGCTCAGCACCGACCCGCTGATGCAGCCGGTCGTGGGCAATTTCGCCCAGGGCATGGTCACCATGGCGCCTTTGCAACTTGGTTTCCTCGACCGCATTCCCGGCGGCGCGGAACTGCATGCCGCCATCGCTGACCATTATTCGGGCATTCAAAACGGATCGGTCGAGGTGGCGCCCTACCAGTCGCTGGAGCGCTCAGCCGCCATCAATCCGCAGATTTACAACGGAACCAACCGCATGATGCTGCATGTCCATGCCAATGATCAGCGTGCGCAGGCAACGCTCATCGCGGTCTATGACAATCTCGGCAAGGGCGCCTCAGGCGCAGCGGTTCAGAACCTTGATCTGATGCTTGCGCTCTAGTGGCCCATGTCATTGAAAATGAAAGATAAACTCAAACCTCGGCGCTGCCCCTCATCCGGCCCTACGGGCCAACTTCTCCCCGCAATAACGGCGCAGAAGAGGCTCGCCCGCGTGTTTGACCCCTTCTCCACGCCGCGAGTCCCGAGCCCAGCGCTCTAGCGGAAAACTCGCTCTAGCGGAAAACTCGGTGGATTCCTCGACGGTGACGAGCCTCTTCAGTGAGCGATGAAAGTGCGGGGGCCATTCCGGAATGGCGCCAAAGGCGGCTGCCTCAACCGAGAAGATTGAGCCTGAGCGAAATCGCGACCGCATGAACACGGTTGGTCGCGTTCAGCTTGTTGGCGGCGTTGGTCAGATAATGGGTCACCGTGTGCTCCGACAGCCCCATGATGGCCGCCACTTCCTGACTGGTCTTGCCGCCGGCGATCCATTTCAGGCACTCACGTTCGCGCACGGTGAGAAAGCGCACATGCCTTTCTTCCGGCTTTCGCGATATCATGTCGACATAGCGGCTGAACAGGTTGATCGAGCGCAAATGCAGCGTGGCGATGTCGTGATCATCGACAAAGTCGCGGTTGCCCTCAAACGTCACCTTTGCCTTGGAGCCATCCTTGTTGTGAACTGGAAAAATCACCGAGCGGCTGATGCCGTAACTGCCCAAAAGACGGCGGGTCTGATCGGCGATCTCGGCGGGAACCACTTTGGTGAATTCATCAAGATCAAGCTGCAGCGGTATAGTGGAGTGCAGCACATACTCGATAATGCCGCCCGCCAGATTGAGCTGATCAAACTGGTGAATGAGCTCGGCCGGCCAGCTTGAAAACAGAACATCGTCCGTGAACAACCTGCCGCCATTTTCCGGAACGGTTGCCAGCGCGAAGTAGGAAAACCGGTAAAGATTGGTGAGTTCTTCCAACTCCCTGCGGATATCTTCGCCCGACTCGGCTATCGCGCTCTTTGAGGGCGGTGCCCGGCGCTGTGGATTGTGGTCCAATATCGTATCCCTCGTGGCCGTGTTTCCGGCAATCGTGCTCACCACAAACAGTGTCACCGGCCTGCCGACAGTTTAAGCCGCTTCTTTCAATGTACACTAGGCAAAATTTCGCCTAGCGCTACTAAAATTTCGGCAATCATCCAGAGAATATCGGTGCGGCCGGCAATCTGGGATGGGTTCGCGGCAACCCCCTATTGCATGAACCTGTACTCTGTCGTCTGGGTTGAAACCTCACCCGGCCGCAAAATCGGCGACGGGAAGTAGGAGTACGCGCAGGCATTCGGCCACAACTGAGTCTCCAGACAGAACCCGGCATAGTTCTCGAAGGCAAAACCACCAGCGGATTGCGCGGGCCGCGCCAGCGTATTGCCCGCATAAAACTGCAATCCAGGTTCCGTGCTTCCGCACTGCATTTGAATGCCGGAACCGGGCGCCCTTGCCAATGCGACCTCGCGCATCGGGCCGCGCGCGGCCGAGATGCAGAAATTGTTATCGTAAGTCACTTGGGCTCCGTTTTCCTGCCGGCGCACCGGGCGCAGCGTGCGAAAGTCAAAATCAGTGCCCGCCACAGGCAGCACCCGCCCGTCGGGAATGAGATCGCCGTTAACGGGAAGATAGGCATCCGCGTTGATTTGCATATCATGGTCAAGAATGCTTGTGCGCCCGCCATCCTCCAGATTGAAATAGGAGTGATGCGCCAGATTGCATATTGTCGGCTTGTCGGTCACCGCCTCGAGAGTGACGGACATCACGCCTTTGCCCGGCAACCTGTAGGTTGCCCTGACATCGAGATTGCCAGGAAAGCCCATGTTGCCATCAGGGCACCGGATTTCGAGGACCGCCTCGTTGGCCGAAACGGCGACAAACCGCCAGTTTCTGGTGCCGGTTCCATTGGTCCCGCCATGCAGGTTGTGCCTTCCCCTAAAATTCTTTTCGAGTTGAAACGACTTGCCGTCGATTTTCAGAACGCCGTCACGAATGCGGTTGACCGAGCGGCCGGCATTGGCTCCGAGATAAGGCGAATGCGTGAGATAATCCTCAAAATCCGCGTAACCGAGCACCAGCGGAGCGCCATGACCTTTAAGTCTCAGGTCCTGGAGCAGCGAACCATAGCTCAGCACAATGGCTTTCAGGCCGCCGCCGGAGATTTCCACCGCCCCGACCGGCTCGCCGTCCGGCATGTGGCCGAATATGTCCATATCAGGTCCCTCGCTTGGCGACAGCGATCAAAGGCCCAAGCCGCCCAAACATACGTATTTGGTATCGAGATAGTCTTCGATGCCCTGATAGCCGCCTTCCTTGCCAAGGCCCGACTCCTTGAGGCCGCCAAACGGCGCTTCGGGCGTTGTAATCAGTCCTTCATTGATGCCGATCATGCCGTATTTCAGCGCCTCCATCATGCGAAATGAGCGCCCGAGATCCGACGTATAGACGTAAGCAGCAAGACCAAACTCAGTATTGTTTGCAATTTCAATGACTTCTTCCTCACTCTTGAACTTGTAGACCGGTGAGACGGGGCCAAAGATCTCCTCCTTGGTCACGCGCATGCGCGGCTTGGCATCGGCAATGACAGTCGGTTCGAAGAATGTTCCGCCAAGGACATGCCGCTTGCCGCCGGTTGTGATCTTGCCGCCTTTCTTGACCGCATCAGCGATGAGCGACTCAACCTTTTCAACGGCGTTCATGTCGATCATCGGCCCTTGCTGCACACCCGCTTCCAAACCTGAGCCGACCTTGAGCGCTTTGGTGGCTTCAGTGAATCGCTCGACAAACTTGTTGTAGATCTTCGCCTGAACGTAAAAGCGGTTGGTGCACACACAAGTCTGGCCGGAATTGCGGAACTTCGACAGCAGTGCTCCCGAAATCACCCGATCAATATCGGCATCGTCAAAAACGATGAACGGCGCGTTGCCGCCAAGTTCCATCGACACTTTTTTCACGGTTCCGGCAGCTTGGCGAATGAGAATCTTGCCGACTTCGGTCGATCCGGTGAAGGTGATCTTCCTGACCAGCGGGTTGCGGGTGATCTCGCCGCCGATCTCTGTGGCTGAACCCGTCAAAATGTTGATGACGCCCGATGGTATGCCAACCTCTTCGGCAAGCACTCCCCAGGCGAGCGCCGAATACGGCGTTTGTGTCGCCGGCTTTACCACCGCAGTGCAGCCGGCGGCCAAAGCCGGTCCGAGTTTGCGCGCCAGCATGGAGGACGGAAAGTTCCACGGCGTGATCGCTGCGATGACACCAACGGGCTCTTTCGTTACAAGGATCCTGCGGTCCGCCCAGGGCGACGGCACGATGTCGCCGTAGATCCGCCGGCACTCCTCGGCAAACCACAATACATAGCCTGCGCCGGAGGTCAGTTCACCCTTCGCCTCGGCAAGGGACTTGCCCTGCTCCATGGTCAGGAGTTCGGCCAGCGGATCAAGATTATCCATCATCGCGTCATGCAGTTTGCGCAGGAGTTTGGACCTGTCGCTGGCGGTGCGCTTGCGCCAGTCGCCAAATGCCTCTTGCGCGGCATCTATCGCCCTGCGGGTTTCCGCGGCGCCCGATTTTGGCACGGTCCCCAGCACCTTGCCCGTCGCCGGATTGGTGACATCAATTGTCTTGCCGGAATCCGCGGCGACCCACTTGCCTCCGATCAGGTTGGCTTCTTTCAGAAAGTGGCTGAATTTCTTCGACATTGCTGGGACTCCGCTGCCGCCGGAACGCCTTGTTCGGGCCTGGATGGGGTTGAAGCGTCTGGTTTTGACGAAAGGACAAGAAAAGACAAGTGACAAAAGCACCCGCGCCACAATCCAATCGATTAGAGCAACACTGTTGCGCGGGGTTGCTTCTCGCGCCGCGCAGCCGCGATTGAGGCTTTCGCACTGCGGGAAAAAAGGTTAGACAGCGCCGAACCGGTTGCGGCGTTCACGCGGAATGCCCGCTCAACAACAAAACAATAAGCGCATGAATGAGGTCAATCCCGTGGCGTCAACATTTGACAAA
>JANNRN010000058.1:0-6422 GCA_031401375.1 Phyllobacteriaceae bacterium
GCCACGATGAAGCAAACGGGTGCGGACATGAACGAGCGCTACAAGGAAACCAGCCAGGGCGGGCTGGCTGTGAATGTCGTGGAATGCTGACCTTCGGCATAGGCAGGCTTGGCTGAACGGCTTAGTGTGCGCGGATGACACTTCATCTCATCAAACTTTGCGTCGGTTGTGATTCCATCGTCGACCTTGACGAATGGATTTCCTTTCGCCGGGAAGAGAAGCGCGCCCGCGGTCAGCCTCTGGGCCATTTCCATGTCACCCGCATGGCGCCTCAGCGAAAAGAAGAGCTTCTGGACGATGGTTCGCTCTACTGGATCATCAAGGGAAACGTGCAATGCCGCCAGGCGATCACCGGCCTTGAGCCCTTCATCGATGAAGAAGGGATTGGCCGCTGCCGCATCCATCTTGGCGACAAAGTTGTTCCCACCAATTGGCAGCCGCGACGGCCCTTTCAGGGCTGGCGGTATTTGAAGCCGGCGGAAGCGCCCGCTGACCTTCGCGCAGGAATGGCGGAGCTGGCTGAAATGCCCGATGAGATGCGCCGCGAGTTGTCTGAACTCGGCCTTCTCTGAAAGAAATTTCCTGCCTTAGTGTCTGTTCAAGAATTCAATGTCGAAAGTCAGATGGTGTGGTTTTGTGAGCACCGGAGCGGAGCGAACTTTTGTTCGTGAGCACCGGAAGCGGAAGAAAACCGCATCAGATGGCCGCAAGATTGAATTATGGGACAGACACTTAGTGAACCTTTTCGATTGTCGCTCCGACCTGAAAATATCGGACCCGTCCGGTAATTGACGTCATCGCTTGTGCAATGATCGCCGCAACTTCGAAGGCACTCAATCTGTTCCCCCAACGGATTGCGTGTCCTCAGGCATATTGGATCGCACGATGCCCGGCGGCTGGATCATACATCTCTTGCATCTTGGCGCCGACAGGCACATCTCTATGATAACGGCCGTTGCCGTTCACCGGGCTCGAAGCGCAATGTTCTATTTTCTGGGTATATTATTGGCTTTGGCAGTGGCCTACGGATTGCTCATCTGGCTGGTGAGGACCGACATAGGTGACATTCGCCGTGCGCTTAAGGTCCTTGTGCCGGGGGCACTTGTGGTCTTTGCGGTGCTGTGCGCGCTTTTGGGGCGGCCGGGGCTTGGCGCCGGACTTGCGGTCGCCGCCGGTTTTCTGGTTTGGCGGGGAAGGCGGACACGCTACGGGCGGAGCAGCGGTAAAGCTCCGCTCATGCGCAGCCCGTGGCTCGAACTGCAGATTGAACCGACAAGCGGCGGCTTGGAAGGCGTAATCCTGGCGGGAGGCCATGAAGGAAAGTCTTTGGCTTCATTGACCCGGCCGGAGCTGATTTCTCTGCACCGTAGTTTGAAGGCCGACGCCGAGAGCCGAGTGCTCCTAGAGGCGTATCTTGACAGCCGTGCGCCCCGTTGGCGAGACGACCCTCAATTTGATGCCAACCTCGGGCAGGGAGTTTCGCCAAGCCCGGGCGCCATGGCTGATGAGGAGGCCTATCAAATCCTTGGTCTTGAGCCGGGAGCCAGCGCGGCGGATATCCGCAAGGCGCATCGCCGCCTGTCGCAACGGATGCGAGGGAATTCGGGCAGCGTGCTTCTCCTCAACCGTATTGATGAAGCCCGGGACGTCTTGCTTGCGCGCCATCACTAAATACCCCACCAGCCTCTAATTGATCAGCGCGTAGCAGCTGACTTTTTGCTTCTTCAAAACACTGCACGCGTTCCATGCCGCCTCTTTGCTGGCAAAGCCGGAGAAGCGCGCACGATAGAGCGTTTGTGATCCTTTCCGGACTGCCTGGGTAAAGGGAGTGGCAGGAGCCAATGCCTTGCCTGCCTTGGACTTCGCGCCCGAAAGCAGCTTGTAGGCGCCTTCTTCATTATCCGTTGCCGCAATCTGGATAACCCAGCCCGACGGATCATTTGAAGCGGTGGTGATTGGATCAACTTTTTCGGTTTTTGTTTCCGCCTCTGCCAGAGCAGCTGGACGCTTGGCCGGTGTTGGCGCAGCATAGGCCAAAACCGGTTCGGCGATGGAAATCTCACGCTTTTCCGCAGGCACGGCCGGAGCTTCTGCGGCGGCGACTTCGATTGCTTCGACCTCAGCCTCATCCGGCTGAACCGGTTTTTCCTTCTTCGTCAGCAGCCTTGCAAGCAAGGGCGCGCCGTTTCTGTTGGACGCACGCGATGTGTACTTCTTGATCAATGATGCCATGTGCTGGTCGCGGGCGCGGCCGCTGGCGCCTCCCATGACGACCGCAACGAGCTGACGGTTGCCCAGATTGACCGAGGTCACAAGATTGAACCCGGACGCGCGTGTGTATCCGGTCTTGATTCCGTCAACACCTGCCACCCGGCCCAGGAGCTTGTTGTGATTGCCGATCCGGCTGCGGCCGTAGGTAAACGAGCGCGTGGAGAAATAGGCGTAGTATTGAGGAAAGTGCTCACGCAGCGCGATGCCGAGCGTCGCCATGTCGCGCGCGGTCGTCAGTTGACCCGGATTTGGAAGGCCGGAAGCATTGCGGAATGTCGTTCGCGACATGCCCAGTCGCCGCGCCTTCGCGGTCATGATCTGGGCGAACCGGTTTTCTGAGCCCCCGATAAACTCGCCGGACGCGGCCGCTGCATCATTTGCGGACTTTGTCACGAGGGCAAGGATGGCCGTCTCGACGGTGATGCTTTGGCCTTTTTTCAACCCCAGTTTTGAGGGAGCCTGGCTGGCGGCATGTTGGGACACAGGTATTCGCGTATTCTTGCTGAATTTTCCAGTCTTCAGTCCCTCAAACAGGAGATAGAGCGTCATCATCTTCGTCAGCGATGCCGGGTAGCGCGGCGCATCGGCATTCGCCCCGAAAAGGGTCTTGCCGGTGTTCGCGTCAATCACGACAGCTGCATATTTGGAAGAAGCCGCAGCTGCGACCTCGGCCTTGATGAGAGTTGCCGCCAACAAGACGGAAACTGCAACGCGGGCAAAAAGGCGGGAGGCGGTAGAAAAACGACCTGAAGTCTTACGCACTGGCTACACTCTAACTCTGTACAACTGAAATCTTTGAGACCGAACCGGGACCCGATTGGGTAAAACCTTATGCAAACGTCGTTACCAAAGAGTTAGCCGGACGCAGCTTTCACGAACCTTTTTTCCAAGAAGTGATCCGGGCAACGCGTGGCACTTGTTTCCATGCGCAGAGGGCTTAAAATTAGCCTGTGAGTCATTATATTCCGATGCATGCGCAGTGCCTGGATTTGGGTTTGAGAAGAAACGATGCTGAAGCCCTATTTCATGACAAGAATGCAGGACCGTGATGGCGCCGAACGGAAGGCTGGGCGTGGAACGGCGGTTCTCACCCGGCCCAAGGCAAAGACGCAAAAACCCAGTCTTTACAGGGTTTTGCTTCTCAACGACGACTACACGCCGATGGAGTTTGTCGTGGTGGTGCTGGAGCGGTATTTTCAGAAAAACCGTGAAGCAGCGACGGTGATCATGTTGCATGTGCATAATCACGGCGTCGGCGAGTGCGGCGTGTATACCTATGAAGTGGCAGAGACCAAGATTACACAAGTCATGGATTTTGCCCGCGAAAACCAGCATCCATTGCAATGCGTCATGGAAAAGAAATGAGGATCTGATGCCTGCTTTTTCCCAAGGTTTAGAGACGGCCCTGCATCAGGCGCTTTCGCTGGCCAATGAGCGACACCATGAATATGCAACGCTTGAGCACCTGCTTCTGGCGTTGCTGGATGATCTGGATGCGTCTGCGGTGATGCGTGCGTGCAACGTTGATCTGGCCGCATTGCGCCGTTCGCTGACAACCTACATTGACGAAGAACTTGAGAATCTCGTTACCGGTTACGAAGAAGATTCCAAGCCGACTTCCGGATTCCAGCGTGTTATTCAGCGCGCCGTCATTCACGTGCAATCTTCCGGCCGTGAGGACGTGACGGGCGCAAATGTTCTCATCGCGATCTTTGCCGAACGCGAAAGTCACGCCGCTTACTTTCTGCAAGAACAGCAAATGACGCGTTATGATGCAGTAAATTTCATCTCGCACGGAATAGCCAAACGTCCAGGCACGTCCGAAATTCGCACCCCTCGCGGCGCCAACGAAGAAGAATCGGGTGACAAGAGCAACCCAACTGACGCAAGTGAGAATGGTTCGAAAAAGGAACAATCGGCGCTTGCCGCTTATTGCAACAATCTGAACGATAAGGCGCGCGCCGGAAAAATCGATCCGCTGATCGGGCGTGATGCGGAAGTCAATCGCACCATTCAGGTCTTGTGCCGACGCTCCAAGAACAATCCGCTTTATGTAGGTGATCCCGGGGTTGGCAAAACCGCTATTGCCGAAGGGCTTGCCAAGAGAATCGTCGAAGGCGACGTTCCCGAAGTGTTGATCGACGCGACAATATTCGCCCTCGACATGGGAATGCTGCTCGCAGGAACACGCTATCGCGGTGATTTTGAAGAACGATTGAAGCAGGTGGTCAAAGAGCTTGAGGAATACCCGGGCTCGGTACTGTTTATCGATGAGATTCATACAGTTATCGGCGCAGGCGCAACTTCCGGCGGCTCCATGGATGCCTCAAACCTCTTGAAGCCGGCGCTCTCCTCGGGCGCGATAAAGTGCATCGGATCGACGACTTACAAGGAGTTCCGGCAGTTTTTCGAAAAGGACAGGGCGTTGGTGCGCCGCTTCCAGAAGATTGACGTCGCCGAACCGTCGATACCGGATGCAATTGAAATCATGAAGGGCCTGAAGCCCTATTTCGAAGAGTTTCACAAGGTGAAATACACGAATGAGGCGATCAGAGCCTCGGTCGAGTTGTCGGCCCGGTACATCAATGACCGCAAGCTGCCTGACAAGGCGATTGATGTGATTGACGAAACGGGGGCAAGCCAGATGCTGGTCCCGGCGGCCAAGCGCAAGAAGTCCATCGGCATTCACGAGATCGAGGCGACGGTCGCCACAATGGCGAGAATCCCGCCCAAGACCGTGTCCAAGGATGACGAGACGGTGCTTGCGGGACTTGAAGCAGAGCTCAAGCGTATCGTGTACGGGCAGGATTTGGCCATTGAAGCGCTTGGCTCGGCGATCAAGTTGGCGCGCGCGGGCTTGAGGGAACCAGAAAAACCCATTGGTTCTTATTTATTTTCCGGCCCGACGGGCGTTGGAAAGACTGAAGTTGCCAAGCAGCTTGCCAAGTCACTGGGTGTGGAACTGCTGCGCTTTGACATGTCGGAATATATGGAGCGGCACACGGTATCGCGCCTCATTGGGGCGCCCCCGGGCTATGTCGGGTTTGATCAGGGCGGCATGCTGACCGACGGCGTTGACCAGCACCCGCACTGCGTGCTGCTTCTCGACGAGATCGAAAAAGCGCATCCGGACCTGTTTAACATTCTTCTGCAGGTCATGGATCATGGGAAACTGACCGATCACAACGGCAAGCAGATCGATTTCCGCAATGTCATCCTGATCATGACGACAAACGCTGGGGCGTTTGACGCAGCGCGTGCCGCTATCGGCTTTGGTTCCACCAAACGCGAAGGCGATGACATGGAGGCCATCAACCGCCTTTTCACGCCGGAATTCCGCAACCGGCTGGACGCGATCATTCCGTTTGGTGCGTTGCCAGTGCCGGTCATTCATCAAGTCGTGCAGAAGTTTGTCATGCAGTTGGAAGCTCAATTGTCCGAACGGCAAGTCACCTTCAATCTCACCCAAGAAGCGGTGTCGTGGCTGGCGATCAAGGGTTACGACGAGCGCATGGGCGCCCGTCCGCTGGCGCGCGTCATTCAGGAGCATATCAAAAAGCCTCTGGCCAACGAGTTGCTGTTCGGCAAGCTGAAAGGCGGCGGGATGGTCCATGTTTCGGTTGAAAAGAACGCCGATGGACAGACGCAACTGAAACTCGACTGCATGCCGGGTGAACCCAAGGTGATGCCAAAACGCGAGCCTGAGGCATTGCCTGCGCCGCGCAAAGCAAAGTCCAAACCGAAGACCAAGCTCGTTCCTGAGACCGTCGACGAGGGACCCCGCAAGACTCGTTCTTCAGTGCCGACCTTGCCTGCCAAGAGAAAGTAATAGCTCCTGTCGCCGTCCGCATGTCTGGCGTGTGCCGCCAAGGTTTGGCAGGAGGAGACGCAGCCCGGTTGGCTTGGCTTGAAAACTGGCGCTTAACCGATTTGCAAGGCCCGTCGGCTAGACAGGGTCAAACGGATCGGAGCGCTTTCATATGGCCGGCGACAGACAAACAGCGTTCAAGATGCTGGTTACGTTGTTGTTGATTATCGTGGACATGATCTGGATTCTCGCGACGGACTTTGTTTTCGATGCCCAAAGCGCAATCAAAGTCGTCTGCATTGTCACACTCCTGCTGGCGGTTTCCTGGTTCTACCGGGTCAAA
>JANNRN010000059.1:0-5444 GCA_031401375.1 Phyllobacteriaceae bacterium
ATGTTGCAGGCGCCGCTTCTCGACATTTCCTTTGACACAATTTCCTCGACCGGCCCGAACGGCGCCATCAACCATTATCGCGTCACCTCTGACACCAACCGGACCCTCAATGACGGCGAACTGTTTCTGCTGGATTCCGGCGGCCAGTATGTCGACGGCACCACCGACATTACCCGCACCATGCCCGTCGGCAAGGTGAGCGACACCTACGCCAGGCATTTCACGCTTGTCCTCAAAGGCATGATCGCGATTTCGATGCTGCGCTTTCCGCACGGCACTACCGGGGCGGAAATCGACGCCTTTGCCCGCTCGGCTCTCTGGAAGGCGGGCCTCGACTATGCGCATGGCACCGGCCACGGTGTTGGCTCATATCTGTCGGTGCATGAAGGTCCGCAGCGCATCGCCAAAACCGGTAAACAGGAACTCCTTCCCGGCATGATCCTGTCCAACGAACCGGGCTATTACAAACCCGGCGAATACGGCATCCGCATCGAAAATCTCATCATTGTCACCGGACCGGACGAGATTGAGGGTGGAGACAAGCCGATGCTGGGTTTTGAAACGCTGACACTCGCGCCGATTGATCGCCGCCTCATCGACGCGCATCTCATGACGCGCGAAGAGTTGCAATGGCTCGACGCCTATCACGCGCGGGTCCGCGATCAATTGACCCCTCTCGTTGAGCCTCATGTCCGGCCCAGGCTGGAAGCTGCCACCGCGCCGATGCAGCATCACGAACGCAAATGAGCCTCAAGCCTTTCCACGCGCTGCTTGCCGTGCTCGTCGCCGCCATCTGGGGGTTCAGTTTCGTCGTTATCAAAGTGGGTGTCGCCGGTACGCCGCCGCTGCTGCTGACAGGCTTGCGTTTCCTGTTTGCCGCCTTGCCCGCAGTGTTTTTTGTGCCCAGACCGAAGGCAGGCTGGCGCTATGTCGTGTCCTTCGGTTTTTTCCTCGGCGTCGTCATGTTCGGCCTGTTGTTTGTATCGATTAAGCTTGGCCTGTCGGCAAGTCTTGCCTCGCTGGTGATGCAGCTGCAGGTGTTTTTCACCATTGCCTTCGCAGCAATCCTGATGGGCGAGAAGTCACGCCCGGTTCAGAGTGCAGGCGCGATCATCGCTTTCACCGGCATTGGCGTCATCGCGGCCAGCCGCTGGTCGGGACCCGACATCATGCCGCTCGGCCTTGCCGTGCTTGCAGCCCTCGCCTGGGGCGTTGCCAACATCATCGCCAAGAAATCCGGCGAAGCCAATCTTCTGTCTTTCATCGTCTGGGCAAGCCTCGTTTCTCCGCTGCCGCTGTTCGTTCTGTCCTACTTTCTGGAAGGCCAAGAGAGCATAAGCGCAGCGCTCGCCCATCCTAGCCTTTTGGCCATTGCTTCGGTCCTGTTCCTGGCTTGGCCAGCCACTGTGTTCGGGTTTGGCATCTGGAACTACCTGCTCGGCCGCTATCCAGCCAACATGGTCACGCCCTTTGCGCTGCTTGTCCCGGTATTTGGCATTGCCAGCGGTGTGCTGGTCCTGCGCGAGCCGTTTGGCGTTGCAGCTATAGCCGGCAGTCTTCTGGTCTTTGCCGGGTTGGCGTTGAATGTATTTGGCGGCAGACGACACAGCTACCCCAGCGGAGCGGCTGACGGAATTGCCGTCCGCGATAGCTAGAGCCGGATCGTCTCAAATGGAACCGCAGCCTCTACACAGGATATGTGTTCAACCATCGAGGCATGGATCCCGGATATTGCGGCGCAATTGCGGGATGACGAAAGTGAAAACGGGCCGTGGCAAGCGCAGGCGGTTAGGTCTGGTTTCGACCCCAATCCCTTCGTCATCCCGGAGCCGCGCAGCGGAATCCGGGATCCATGCCGTGACAATGACGCCTTGAGAGGGTGCCGAGTGATGAGCGGGTCCATTGACAGGCAGCCGCCTGTTTCTGCTCCGGCTCGGACCTCAAAGCGAAGGCCTGGTCTCCATTTGAAACGATCCCGCTCTAGGATCAGCAAAAGCGGCCGCCGGCTTTGTGACAAATCAAGGTGCAAGCACATCATCAGCATGTGGATTGACGTTTCAGACTGATTCAATCTGAACCGTCCTTGCGCTTGCCGCGCAAGTCCACTCTTGCGCAAACGCTTTGAATTGAAGAAGTATATTGCATGCAACTTTGATTCACGGATTCCATGAAACTCACCCTCTTCACGGACTATTCGTTCCGGCTGCTTATCCAGGCCGCAGTGTTCGAGCCCGAGCTTGTCACCATAGCGTCCGCCGCCAAAAGCTACCGCATTTCGCGCCATCATTTGACGAAGATCGCCAACGAGCTTGTGCGCGGCGGGTTCATGACCGCTACCCGAGGCAGGAATGGCGGCTTGAAACTGGCAAGACCGGCAAAGTCAATCAATGTGGCCGAGGTCGTGCGCTATTGCGAGAGTTCGGCGCCATTGGTCGAGTGCTTCGACCACAAAACCAACAAATGCGCCATCACCCCGCAATGCTCGCTGAAGACTATCCTGACTGCCGCGGAAGGCGCATTTTACGCCGTGCTTGCCTCGCACAGTCTGGCCGATCTCGTCGTCAAGCGTGACGGTTTGCGGGAAATACTTGGCTCGTTCATCGCGGATTGATTTCGATCAAATAGCGGCGTGTAAAAACATGCATTTATCATGCTTGTTAAAGGGACAAGTTGTCCTTCAGGAGGTCATCATGAATGAAAATGGAAACAGCTTCCGGCTGGCGCGCCGTGAATTTCTTTTTGCAGCGGGCGCAGTTGGCGCTTTGGTAGGGGTAGTCCAGTCCGCTGGCGCCGAAGAGGCCGTGAACCCGGAAGAAATGAAGAAAGTCGCCGCAATCGACATTTCGACATTGCCGCGCGTGAAGCAAAAGATGGTGGCGCCGCCTTTTGTGCCCGAACACGAACAGGCAACCAGCGCCGGACCCGTCATCATCGAGGTTGAGTTTGTCATTGAGGAAAAGAAGGTCGAGATCGACGACGAAGGCACGACGACTTGGGTGTTTTCCTATGGCGGCACTGTGCCGGGTCCCATGATCGTGTGCCACGAGGGCGACTATGTCGAATTGACCCTCAAGAATCCCGCAACCAATCTGCTTGAGCATAATATTGATTTCCACGCCTCGACCGGCGCCCTTGGTGGCGGCGCGCTGACGAAAGTCCAGCCGGGCGAGCAATGCGTGCTCCGCTGGAAAGCGAGCAAGCCGGGCGTTTTCGTCTATCATTGCGCGCCTGGCGACGTGATGATCCCCTATCATGTCGTGCAGGGCATGAATGGCGCCGTCATGGTGCTGCCGCGCGACGGATTGAAGGACGCGCAGGGCCAGCCCTATAAATACGATCAGGTCTACTACATCGGCGAGCAGGACTTCTACATCCCGCGCGACGAGAAGGGCGCCTACAAATCCTATGAAGGCTCCGCCGACAACATGGCCGAAGCCTTGGACGTCATGCGCGGCCTGATCCCGACCCATGTCGTGTTCAACGGCAAGAAGGGCGCGCTCACGGGCGACAACGCCATGAAAGCCAAGGTCGGCGAAAAGGTGCTGTTCATCCATGCGCAGGCCAACCGTGATTCCCGTCCGCACCTGATTGGCGGCCATGGCGATCTGGTCTGGGAAGGCGGCTCGTTCAATGACAAGCCGGACACCAACTTCGAGACGTGGTTCATCCGCGGCGGTTCCGCCGGCGCCGCAGCCTATGAGTTCCGCCAGCCGGGCGTTTATGCCTATGTCAATCACAACTTGATCGAGGCCGTCTTGCTCGGCGCGACCGCACATGTCGTGGTCGATGGCGAATGGAATGATGACCTGATGATGCAGGTCGCCAAACCCGGGCCAATGAGCTGATCGGCACATTCATGCCCGTCTCGATCGCGCTCAAACTTGGCCTCGCGGCGGCGGCTGGCGCCGCCGCAGCGGCGCTGAGACACAATATCCAACCGGCGTTGCCGCCGCCGTTCGAGATGGTTTCGCTCGTCATGTCCAATGGCCGGCAGCTGGATGCGGGGCGCGATGAGATTACGTGGGCGCTGTGGAAACAGTGCCACGACACCGGCGCCTGCGAAAACCTGCCGCCTGCCCCGCCCAATGACGGTCGCAACTATCCCGCCACGCGGATCAACGGGCAGGATGTCGAGCAATTCCTCAGCTGGATCAACGCCAAGACCGGCGACGAATGGCGGTTGCCGACACTGACCGAATGGCGCGAAATGTCACAAACCTTGCCAAAGCCCGAATCAAAGAAGCGTTTCACCGATCCGCGTCTTTCATGGGCGGCAGATTACGGAACGGTAAAGCCGCAGCCGCGCAAATTGCAGCCGAGCGGCTCCTTCGGGGCGCTCGCCAACGGTTTGCGCGATGTCGGCGGCAATGTGTGGGAATGGACCGCAAGTTGCGTCAACCCCGATCCGGGCGCGTACATGTGCCCGGCCTATTTTGTCGGCGGCGAACATGAAGCCGAAATCCCGATCTTCCTGCGCGATCCTATCACCGGCGGCTGCGCCACCGGATCACCGCCAGCCAATCTCGGCTTCCGCCTGGTGCGCGATTCCTAACCCGCAAATGCCCGCAGCGCCACGATCGCAACCCAGCCGAGCGCAAACATGCCAAGCATCGGCAGGCGCAGCGCGGCGAGCCCGGCCACCACCAGCGTCACCGTCTCCGCCCCGCCTTGCGTCAACGCCGCCGGCGCCACCAGCGTTGTCAACACCGCCGCAGGAACGGCGTTCAAAGCTGCTTCGACACGCGGATGAATATGCTCAAACCGCGACAAGATAAGATGCCCGCCGACACGTGTCAGATAAGTGAGGAACGCGCCACCCAATATGGCGATGTAAATATCAGGCATCGGACTTGCGCTCCACGCCAAACGCCGCCGCAAACGCCACGCCTGCGAGCGCCCCGAGCGAGACATGCCACGGCGAGCCGACCATCTTGTAGGCCAGCACCGAAGCCGCCGCCGAAACGACCACCACCGGCAGCCAGAACGGCCGTTTGCGGAAACCCATGACGAGCCCAAGGAAGTAAATCGTCAGAAGAAAATCAATGCCCCACGGTTTCGGGTCGGGCAACAGCTTGCCAAACAGCGCGCCCAGAACGGTGAGGCCGAGCCAGATGAAATAAAACGCCAGCCCCATCCCCATATACCAGGAAAGGCTGAACCGCCCGTTTCTCTCCAACTCCCGCTCCGTCTCGGCAAATTGCGGATCGATCAGAAAGAAAAACGCTCCTGCCTTCTGCAGCGTCGAGTAGTCGCCAAAATGCCGCCCCGTCGTCGCCGAATAGAGCAGATGCCGCAGGTTCACGACAAAGATCGAAAAGGCGATCACCCAGGCCGGCGCATGGTCGCTGAACAGCTCGATCCCCACCATCTGGCTCGCCCCGGCATAAACCGTGGCGCTCATCAGTGCGGCCTGAAACACGGTCAAACCATTGTCCACCGCCAAG
>JANNRN010000060.1:0-6224 GCA_031401375.1 Phyllobacteriaceae bacterium
TCCATGCCGTAGCGAAGCGGCTGTTTCGCAATAACAATTTTCTTCAACTCAACCCGTGGCGCAGCGCTGGCTGCGACTGGCGCTGATTGGACTGGCGAGGTGTTACTCTTGACCAGTGCATCAGCCACGAAAATTGAGATGGCGCCGAAAACGATCGCCAAGCCCAGCATTGGTACCAATTTGCGTTTCAATGCCCGCTCCCTGAATGCGCGGTTGTTCTTGTTTGGGACAGTCTTAGCGTGGAGTCTTAAAAATCCTCGAAACTAGTCGTTGAAATGCAAGGTAAATTCCCGCAGATGGTTACAAATTCCTTGCTGCCTCCCCCGCCGCACTTGCGTTGCCCTGCACAGGAACGTAAATCGAACACGGCTCGCACGACGCTGGGATTCATGGCAAAATGCAGCACGAATCAAAAAAACCCGGGAAGATTCAAAGCGTTGACCGACGATTCTTACGATCTCTTTGGCGGCTCTCCCGCTGAAAAAACCGTTGTCACCAAGACTGCGAGCGCAACAGTGAGTACCACGCCGCCGGCAACGGTCACCAAGAGACCGGCGGAACCTGAAGCCTATTCAGCCGCGGATATCGTGGTGCTCGAGGGTCTCGAGCCCGTTCGCATGCGTCCGGGCATGTATATCGGCGGCACGGACGAGAAGGCCATGCACCATCTCTTTGCAGAAGTCATCGACAACTCGATGGACGAAGCTGTAGCAGGCCACGCAACGTTCATCGATGTTGAACTTGATGCGGAAGGGTTTCTGACCGTTGCCGACAACGGACGCGGTATCCCGGTGGATCCGCATCCCAAGTTCAAAGACAAATCCGCTCTTGAAGTGATCATGACCAAATTGCACTCGGGAGGAAAGTTCGATTCCAAGGTCTACGAAACTTCCGGCGGCTTGCATGGCGTCGGCGTTTCCGTCGTCAATGCGCTTTCTGATTTGCTTGAAGTGGAAGTTGCGCGCGGCAAACGCCTTTACCGCCAGGTCTTCTCACGGGGTGTGCCACAGGGAAAGCTGCTCGAACTCGGCGAAGTCCACAACCGGCGCGGCACCAAGCTGAGGTTTCATCCTGACGGGCAGATTTTTGGCAAGGGCGCGGCGTTTGATCCGGCGCGCCTCTACCGCATGGCGCGGTCGAAGGCTTACCTGTTTGGCGGGGTGGAAATACGGTGGACCTGCGCTCCCTCAAAACTGACGGCGAAAGACTCTCCCCCTGAAAAGGCAGTGTTTCATTTTCCCGGAGGTTTGAAGGATTATCTCGCCGAGAACCTCGGATCAGAGTTTCAGGTCACGCGCGACATGTTCTACGGAAAGAGCGAAAAACAGGCAGGCCATGGCGCCGTCGAATGGGCGGTGACGTGGTTCGGCGGTGACGGGTATCTCAATTCCTATTGTAACACGATACCGACACGCGAAGGCGGCGCCCACGAGGCCGGTCTTCGAATTGCCCTTGCGCGCGGCCTGAAATCATATGCTGACCTCACGGGCAACAAGCGTGCCTCGATTATCAGCACAGAAGATGTGATGATTTCATGCGCGGCGATGCTCTCAGTCCACATTCGCGAACCGGAGTTTGTCGGACAAACCAAGGACCGGCTTGCGACAGTCGAAGCGCAGCGCATCGTTGAAAACGCGCTGCGTGACCCCTTTGACCATTGGCTGGCGGATTCACCGCAAGATGCGTCCAAACTGCTTGACTGGGTTATTGACCGCGCCGATGAGCGTTTGCGCCGCCGGCAGGAAAAAGAAGTCAACCGCAAGACCGCTGTTCGCAAGCTGCGGCTTCCGGGAAAGCTGGCTGACTGCTCCCAAAACGGCGCGGCAGGCGCTGAGATATTCATCGTGGAGGGCGACTCCGCCGGGGGCTCGGCAAAGCAGGCGCGTGACAGGGCAACTCAGGCGGTGTTGCCGTTGCGCGGCAAAATCCTCAATGTTGCAAGCGCCACCAAGGATAAACTTGCCGCAAATCAGCAGATCACTGATCTCATTCAGGCCTTGGGCTGCGGCACGCGTTCGAAGTACCGCGATGAAGACCTGCGCTACGAGAAGGTTGTCATCATGACGGACGCCGACGTCGACGGCGCACACATCGCCTCGCTGCTCATCACCTTCTTCTATCACGAAATGCCCGAGCTGATCAGCAATGGCCACCTCTACATGGGAGTACCGCCGCTTTATCGGATCACACAGGGCAGCAAAACGCTGTACGCGCGCAATGATCAGCACAAGGACGAACTGCTGCGGACAGAGTTCAGCGGGCGCGGCAAAGTGGATATCGGACGCTTCAAGGGTTTGGGGGAAATGAATCCAAACCAGCTGAAAGAGACAACGATGGATCCGCGCAAACGGACCATGCTGAAGGTGGAGATCAGCAGTCAGAACGAGGCGCCAACCCAGCGCGCGGTCGATGATCTGATGGGCTCCAAACCAGAGGCGCGCTTTCGCTTCATCCAGGAACGCGCGGAATTCGCAACCGAGCTCGATATCTGACTTTGCTTAGGCCGCAGCGATCATCAGCGCGTGGTTGCGGCTGTTGCTGCGCATCGCATCGAGATAGACGCCGCGAAGAAGAGCCGTCAAATCGTCATTGGCGTGACCGATTTTGCCGCGGGTTTGCTCCAGTTCGTTCATCATGAGCCTGGCGACCTCTTGAGGGCCCGCCTGCAAACGCCCGTTCGCAACCGCGCGCCACGTGATGAGACCATGAAGCAGGATTGCAGCGACCGCTTCACTGAAGCCTGATTTGGCAAATAGAGCCAACAACGCCGCCTCGCGGCCATTGGCCAGCATCGCATTGATCCGCGCTGGCGTATCTTCGGACAACGCTGAAAGTATGGCGCCAAAGAACTCGATCTTCCCGTGTGCGAGCGTTTTGACCGCAAATCCGGTGGTCAAATCCCCACTCAGCCTCAAGTGCTCGACCAAGGCGCCGTACTCGTCGGTTTCGATGCTATCCACCAGTTCCAAACACGCCCTGATGCAGGCATCCCGTGTGACCCGCTGCGCCCGGACTTGCCCCATCAGGGCCCGCACCAGGCCAAGTTCGCTCAATGCAACGCCGTGCTGGTTGACCAGCGATTGACGGCAGTCCGCCGGCAATCGCGGATCCTGCAGCAGTATTTCCCGGAATGCGCCATCGTGACCGTGGCGTTCACAAATTCGGCGCAGGCTCAATTTGGCGATCTGAGCTCCGCAATTGGCGACAAGATCCATGCACGCGTCCAGACACCCAACTTCCGCAACTGCCGCCGAAACCGTCATCGAGACTTGCGGCCGCATGGAGATCAGCCGTTGTGCCGCTTCTTCGCCAAGTGCCACCCTGTCGATCAGATCAAGGTCGGTGAGGATCGGCGAGCGCAAAATGACGAGCGAAGAAATTTCTATCTGGTCAGCGGCGAGCGCCGTGATGATCTGTGCAGGGGCAATCGGGCTGGTGGAAAACACGTCCGCCAAAGCGTGACGAACTTTGGGAGACGGATCATCGAGGAGAAATGTCAGCGCCGCCTCGGCGGAGCAGCGCTCTTCCAAACTGAGCTGGTCGGAAAGATAAGCTCTTGCCAACGCGTAGGTTGCCGACACACGAGAAGCGGCGTCTGCCGTTTCGACCCAGTTCAAGAATTTCTCGATGACCATTGACACCCAACCCGCAACCCTGAGCAACCGATAGGTAGCAGGCAAAGGTTTACGATCGGTTCACCAAGAAAATTAACTTCCCGACTTGCCGGTCCATCGCGGACGCATCATTGGAAAACTCTTTTCGATGATCGCATAGTCGAGATAGCCAAGCCGGGACACCGGCCGCGTTTTCGAGATGTCCACCATCCCGTCAGTGAGGACACTGTCACTGATGAAGATACCCGCCACTTCGCCGACAACCACAAACGGCACGTTGACAGGGTCGCGCAAGCTTACAGGGCGCCAAATCTCGGTCACATTGCACTCAAGTGCGGCACATGCTTCTTTTACCCGCGGTGTGCGGACCAGACGGCAGGGTTCGGCATTGAGCCCGGCATAGTCGAACTCGCTGCTTCCTCTGGGCGCATCAACGGACGTTTGGACCATTTCCGTTGCCAACTCCGCACTCACGAAATTCACCACAAACTCGCCGCTCTCCTTGGCAAATGCGACGGAATCTTTTTCGCGTCCCGCTGAAAATGCCACGAGCCACGGGTCAGTTGAGATCGCGTTGAAGTAGGAAAATGGTGCAAGATTAAGCGCGCCGGTTGCCGATCGGGTCGAAATCCAGCCAATCGGACGCGGTACGATCAACGCCTGAAACGGATCATGCGGCAAGCCGTGATTGCGTTTGGATGGCTCATAGAACATTTCACCCGCCTCAGTCTGCTAGCACGAACTCGCTGAGGATTGTTCGCGGCTCAGGCCTTGGCCGGTCTGGAACGCGCACTTCAACCGAACCGATGTGAACAAAACCAACCACGCGTTCGTCTTCAGTCAGTCCGAGGAACTCCCGTGATTTTGCGTCCTGCGAATACCAATTGCTGACCCAGTTGGCGCCGTACCCAAGGGCATGTGCGGCAAGCACCAGGCCGAACGCGGCGTTTCCGCCGGACAGGAATTGCTCCCATTGGGGAATTCGTTCATGCGCCTTTGGATGGGAGACAACGCCGATCACCACCGGGGCGCGTGAAAACCTGGCTTTCTCCTGCGCCACGCGTTGTTCGCCGATTGGCCCGTCGCGTTCTACGGCGCGACCGGCCAAAAAGTCACCAATCTTGTGCCGGACATCGCCGCGGTAAAGAATAAACCGCCACGGCTCGAGCAGCCCGTGATCGGGGACACGGGAAGCCACCCGAATCATCAGATCAATTTCGCCGTCATCAGGTCCGGGCTCGCGCAGTTGCGAAATTGGCGGCGATTTTCGCGAAAGCAGAAACTCGATCTGGGGATTGTTCAATGCCAGCTTCCTGTAACGACGGTGTTGACGGGCTTATGCTGCTTTCCCGATCAAATTGCCAGCACCGTCACGCAAATGCCTTTAATTGCGGCTGTCATCAACCTTGCAATTTCTCCCACGGCAGCGGTATTGCGTCACCATGATACGTATATTCCTGGCAGCATTGATCTTGTTCGTTTCCGCCGCCTGCGCCGCAGTGGCGCAAGAGACCTTCGCGCCCTCGGACGACGTGATCCTGCCGGAGCTCAATCTCGCCCCGGTCACCTCGGGCAAGCTTGCCAAGCAGCGGCTGTACCAACTGACGCTCGCCGCCAAGCTGGCGGAAGGCGAAGAGCCGCTGACCCGCGGATTGATCTGGCGGGTCTTCAAACCCGAAGCGGGCGCCGGCGAAAAGCTGCCATTTATCGCAACCGCCAGCGGCGGAACCTCCACCTTTGAACTTGAAGCAGGAAGTTATCTGGTTCACGCGGCCTTTGGACGCACGGGTGTAACCAAGCGCATCAATATTGATGGTGAAGCACTCAATGAAACCCTTGTGCTTGATGCAGGCGGCGTGAAACTGAGCGCAATCCTTTCAGGGGGCATACGCATTCCCCCGGCCAACCTCCGGTTCTCCATCTATGAGGGCGATGAGAAATCAGATTCTGAAAGAGTGCTGATCGCGCCGGATGTGAAACCAGACACCATCGTGCGCTTGAGCGCAGGCACTTATCACGTTGTGTCGACCTACGGTTCGGTCAACGCAATCATCCGGGCCGACATTCAAGTGGAAGCCGGCAAACTTACCGAAGCCGTGGTGGAGCACAAAGCCGCGGAACTGACGTTGAAACTGGTTCGAAACGAGGGCGGAGAAGCGCTGGCGGACACGTCATGGTCCGTTGTCAACCCGTCAGGCGAAATCATCAAGGAAAGCGTCGGCGCGTTCGCCTCGATGGTTTTGGCGGAAGGCGACTACACCATCATCGCCAAGAACCGCGACAAGCTGTTTCAGAAGGACTTCAAGGTTGTGGCTGGCCGAAATCAGGATGTCGAGGTAGTCGCTGCGGAATAGTGGTACCGTTAGAGAGCATTTCCGCTTTTGACGGAATCGTCAAAAGCACAGGACAATGCGACAACTCAACAACTTTGAGTGTATCCGCGTTTCTGTGAAAGGCTGATGCGCTCTAAGAGTCTGTTTGACAACTTGCGTTTGATTTAGGTTTATGATTCACGCTTTTCATGTGGACACCAGAAAACCGTGGGCGGATGGCCGCCATTGAGAAGAAAACGAAACGCTATCCGAGCGACCTGACCGATGAGGAATGGTT
>JANNRN010000061.1:0-6012 GCA_031401375.1 Phyllobacteriaceae bacterium
GCGCGATGACAAGAAGTGCGACTTCATCTCGTTCATTGATTTGGCCGGAGCCGATTATCCTGGCCGCGAACAGCGCTTTGATGTCGTCTATCATTTGATGTCACCGGTGCAGAACACCCGCATCCGCATCAAGCTGCGCACCGACGAAGAGTCGACCGTTCCCTCAGTCACCGGTGTTTTCCCCGGTGCCGATTGGTTCGAGCGCGAAGCCTATGACCTCTACGGCATCCTGTTCACCGGCCATCCGGACTTGCGGCGGCTGCTGACGGATTACGGCTTTGAAGGGCATCCGCTCAGGAAGGATTTCCCGACCACCGGCTTCATTGAGGTTCGCTACGACGATGAAGTGAAGCGCGTGGTCTATGAGCCGGTGGAGCTTCGCCAGGAGTTCAGGAATTTTGATTTCCTCAGCCCTTGGGAAGGGACGGATTATGTGTTGCCGGGGGATGAGAAGGCGAAACAGTGAAGACGTGAGTAGCGAATAGGGAGTAGCGAATAGGGAAGAAATGGTTTGACGGTTCAGTCCTACAGGGATTTGCGAATATGGCAGTTGGCGATGGATATGGCCGAAAGCTGCTATGTTTTGACGAAGGCCTTTCCCAAGGTTGAACTCTATGGCCTAGTCAGCCAGATCAGACGGGCAGCGACTTCAATTGCTGCAAATATTGCCGAGGGGCATGGACGGGAGACGACTGGAAATTTCATTCAGTTTCTCCGGGTTGCCCAAGGCTCGTTGAAAGAGTTGGAAACGCACCTCTTGATTTCCGCGAGATTGGGGTTTGCAGAAGAAAAACGGTGCAAGGCTTTGTTGGCCAATGCAGAGGATCTGGGAAAAATGGTTCGGGCGATGATTAGAAATCTGCAGGAGAAATCATAAGTGGTTCTTGCTACTCGCTATTCGCTACTCCCTATTCGCGTGAGCCGCGAGGCGAACCCCCATGGCTGAAACCTCCGTCCGCAATTTCAACATCAACTTCGGCCCTCAGCATCCGGCGGCGCACGGCGTTCTCCGGCTGGTTCTGGAGCTTGACGGCGAGGTCGTTGACCGCGTTGATCCGCATATCGGTCTGCTGCACCGCGGCACCGAAAAGCTGATTGAAACCAAGACCTATCTTCAGGCCATTCCCTATTTTGACCGTCTCGATTACGTCGCGCCGATGAATCAGGAGCATGCGTTTGCGCTCGCAATCGAAAAGCTGATGGGCATCACTGTGCCAAAGCGCGGCCAGCTTATTCGCGTGCTCTACTCCGAAATCGGACGCATCCTGTCGCATCTGTTGAACGTGACGACGCAGGCCATGGACGTTGGCGCGCTGACGCCGCCGCTCTGGGGCTTTGAAGAGCGCGAAAAGCTGATGGTGTTTTATGAGCGGGCCTGCGGCGCGCGCATGCATGCCGCCTATTTCCGTCCGGGCGGTGTCCATCAGGACATTCCGCAAAAGCTCGTTGAGGACATCGGCAAATGGATTGATCCGTTCCTGAAGACAGTCGCCGATCTCGATAGTCTGCTCACCGGCAACCGCATTTTCAAGCAGCGCAACGTTGATATCGGTGTAGTGGACATCAAGGACGCCTGGGCCTGGGGCTTTTCCGGCGTCATGGTGCGCGGCTCGGGCGCTGCCTGGGATCTGCGCAAGAGCCAGCCGTACGAGTGTTATTCCGAGATGGAGTTCGACATTCCCATCGGCAAGAACGGCGACTGCTATGACCGCTATCTTATCCGCATGGAAGAGATGCGCCAGTCTGCGAAAATCATGCGCCAATGCGTTGATTTGCTGCTCGGCAAGGAAAAAACCGGTCCGGTCTCGTCCATCGACGGCAAGATCGTGCCGCCATCACGCGGCGAGATGAAGCGTTCGATGGAAGCGCTGATCCATCATTTCAAACTCTACACCGAAGGCTACCGTGTGCCCGAAGGCGAAGTCTATGCCGCTGTCGAAGCGCCGAAAGGCGAGTTCGGCGTCTATCTGGTCTCGGACGGCTCTAACAAACCCTACCGCTGCAAACTCCGCGCCCCGGGCTTTGCGCATTTGCAGGCGATGGATTTCATCTGCCGCGGCCACATGCTGGCGGATGTCTCCGCCATCCTGGGCTCGCTCGATATCGTGTTTGGCGAGGTGGACCGGTGATGGGGGCGCTGGCAAAGGCACGCATGACGGCGAATGATTTTGTTGAATGGTCTGCAGACCAGGGCGAACTGCGCCATGAGCTTGAGAGCGGCCAGCCATACTTGATGGCCCCTGAACAAGCCCGCCATGCCTTGTTGAAACACGCCGTCTCGAGGGCGCTAGAGGACGCCATTGAAAAAGCTGGCCTTAACTGCACTGTTTTTCCTGATGGCATGCAGATTGTCATCGACGACTCTACCGTGCGCATTCCCGATGCATCTGTTCAATGCGCGCCTTTCGATCCTTCCACGACAGTTCTGAATGAACCAATTATTTTGGTTGAAGTCGTCTCGCCTTCGAGCGGCAACCGCGACCAAAATTTCAAACTTGTGGAATATTTCTCGTTGCCGTCGGTACAACACTATCTCCTGTTGTTTCCGGAGCAAAAGTATCTGGTCTCGTTCAAACGAGGGACGGAAAAGGGGCAGTTTGAGACCATGGTCGTGCGGGACGGCGATATAGAACTCTCGCCACCGGGCATTTCGATTGACGTCTCCAAATTGTTCGAGAGGCTGAATCGGCCATGACCCCCGACTTCAACCTCCGCACCGAATTCCTGCGCCACGCCAAGAACGTCGTGCCGCCGGTGCTTGGCATGTCGGCCGTGCTCGGCCTGTTCAATGCCAGCGAATGGACTTTGGCGGGTATTTTGCCGAAGGTGCAGACGTCGCTCGGCAAGGGGCTGCTCGGCTGTGCGCTCGGCCTCGTTGCACTCTATATCGGTCTTCGCACCACTCTTGCCACGCAGAATGTGATGTATGGCTGGCTCGCCGGTCTGATGGCCGGTTTTGCCGGCATCGCCTTCATGCTGTGGTTCTATGCAAACCCTGTAACAAGTTGAGCCCGGTATAACATGTCCGTCCGCCGCCTCGCCGATGCCAATGTCCAACCCGCAAGTTTCGCCTTCAACAAGGCGAATGGCGCTTGGGCCAAAGCCACCATCAGGAAATATCCGAAGGGCCGCGAGCAATCCGCGGTCATTCCATTGATGATGCGCGCGCAGGAGCAGGAAGGCTGGGTCACCAAGGCGGCGATCGAGCACATTGCCGCCATGCTCGACATGCCGCGCATCCGCGCACTCGAAGTCGCGACGTTTTACACGCAGTTTCAATTAAAACCCGTTGGCACAAAGGCGCATGTGCAGGTCTGTGGCACGACGCCGTGCATGCTGCGCGGCTCGGAAGAATTGATGAAAGTCTGCGAATCTAAAATCCACCATGACCAGTTCCATGTGAACGCTGCGGGAACATTGTCATGGGAGGAAGTCGAGTGCCTCGGCGCCTGTGTCAACGCGCCGATGGTGATGATTTTCAACGACACGTATGAAGACCTGACGCCGAAGCGGCTTGAGGAAATCATTGATGCGTTTGAGGCGGGGAAGGGTGAAAGCGGCAGGCCCGGCCCGCAAATTGACCGCATTTATTCCGCTCCGGTTTCCGGCCTGACCTCGCTGAACGAGGGAAAGGCCGCGTCAAAAGCCAAGGGCTCGGCCCGCAGCGCGCAAGCGCCCGCAACTGCTGCAATGACAAGTAACGCCGCCTTGCCGAAGACGGCGGCGATTGAGACGAGCGCTGCCATCAAGGGCCCCAAAAACGCCCCGGTTCTTGCCGCAAACGATGCCAAGGCCTCAGTTGAAACTTCCGCCAAAATCCGTGATACGTCCGTCCGCGGCTTGACCGTGAACAGCAAGGCGACGGGCGGCGGCAAGAAGCGCGACGCCGCGCATGCCGCCATTTCCAAACCGGAAGATTCCGCAGCTGTTCTGAAAAAGGCGCCTGCTGCGCCGAAAAAAACCAAACCCGTCGGCAAGAAGCCGGTGTGAGGATGAAACATGCTTCAAGATAAAGACCGCATCTTCAACAATATCTACGGCATCCACGACCGTTCGCTGAAAGGCGCAATGTCGCGCGGGCATTGGGACGGCACCAAGGCGATTCTTGAAAAAGGCCGCGACTGGATCGTCAACGAGATGAAGGCGTCGGGCCTGCGCGGACGCGGCGGCGCGGGCTTTCCGACCGGGTTGAAATGGTCGTTCATGCCGAAAGTCTCGGATGGGCGTCCGCATTATCTGGTGATCAATGCCGATGAATCGGAGCCCGGCACCTGCAAGGACCGCGACATCATGCGTCACGATCCGCATACGCTGGTCGAAGGCTGCCTGATCGCCGGGTTCGCCATGGGCGCGAACGCCTGTTACATTTATGTGCGCGGCGAATATGTGCGCGAGCGCGAGGCGCTGCAGCTTGCAATTGATGAAGCATATGACGCCGGATTTCTCGGCAAGAACAACAAGATGGGCTGGGACTATGACATTTATGTGCATCATGGCGCCGGTGCCTACATCTGCGGTGAAGAAACCGCCCTGCTCGAAAGCCTTGAAGGCAAGAAGGGCCAGCCGCGCCTGAAGCCGCCATTCCCGGCCAATATGGGCCTCTATGGATGCCCGACCACAGTCAACAATGTCGAATCCATCGCGGTCGCTCCAACAATTCTGCGGCGCGGGGCGGGCTGGTTCTCGTCATTTGGCCGCCCGAACAATGTCGGCACCAAACTTTTCTGCATCTCCGGCCATGTGAACTCGCCCTGCACCGTCGAAGAAGTCATGGGACTTTCGTTTCGCGAACTCATCGACACCCACTGCGGCGGAATCCGCGGCGGCTGGGATAATTTGCTGGCGGTCATTCCGGGCGGCTCGTCTTGTCCTTTGGTGCCCGCAAAAGAAATCATCGATGCGCCGATGGATTTTGACGGGTTGAAGGATTTGAAATCCGGCCTCGGCACGGCGGCGGTCATTGTCATGGACAAATCCACCGACATTGTGAAAGCGATTGCCCGGCTCGCCTATTTCTACAAGCATGAAAGCTGCGGCCAATGCACGCCATGCCGCGAAGGCACAGGCTGGATGTGGCGCGTCATGGAGCGTATGGTCACCGGCAATGCGCATCTGCGCGAAATCGACATGCTGCTCGATGTGACCAAGCAGATTGAGGGCCATACCATATGTGCGCTCGGCGACGCCGCCGCCTGGCCGATCCAGGGCCTGTTCCGCCATTTCCGGCCCGAGGTTGAGCGACGCATCAATGAATTCTCGCGCAATGCGCATCAGGTTCCGGCCCTGCAGGCGGCGGAGTGAGGAAATGAAACTTCATCGCGTCACAGAAAAACTTGATGCCAACGATTCCGACCTTTCGGGCTCGGTTTTCAATGATGCCAATCTTTCGGGGACGAGCTTCAACCAAATCAATTTTTCCGGCGCTTCGTTAAATGATTCCAATTTGTCGGGCTGGAAGATCAGCGACGTGAATTTTTCGGGTGCGAAGATTTTCAATTCCAATCTGTCCGGCTGCGTGATTGAGGATTGCCGCCTGACTGGGATGATCATTAACGGTGTTCCGGTGTCTGACTTGTTTGAAGCTTATGAGGGCAAGCGCAATGTCTGACGGAAAAGAAGGTCCTTTGAACCCCACCAATCCGATGGCCTTCGCCATGGCATGGACGGCGTTTGGCCTAGGCGTGACCGCGCACATGCTCGGCGCGATGTCGCAGGCGTTTGCGTCGGCAAGGCAGGGCGGCGCGCAGCCGAGGGCCGCTGCGAAAACCGCTGAGCCGGCCAAGCCAGTGTTGGAGGAAACGGCGAAAGTCCTGTCATTCGAAACGGCAGTGAGGGCAAAGTCTGCGAAGCCCACTTCCGCTGCTGCCAAGCCGGACGACCTCAAACTCATCCCCGGTATTGGTCCAAGGCTTGAAGAAGTCCTGAACAAACGCGGCATCTTGACAATGGCGCAGATCGCCGGGTGGTCGCAGGCCGATATCCGCCGCGTGGACGACGAACTGAAATTGAACG
>JANNRN010000062.1:0-2027 GCA_031401375.1 Phyllobacteriaceae bacterium
CTATGCCAGGGATGGCATCCGCAATTGGCACGATGTCGCCGCGACCGCAGGACTTGTGCGCTCCATGCTCGGAATATCGCCGGATGCCTGGCAAAAGGCGCAGGCGGATCTCGGCGAAACCGGCGCCGCCATTGCGGTTGCGGCCATATTGGAGCGTGCCGAAGCGATCCGCTCGCCTGGCGGCTATCTGCGGGTATTGTCGGAAAAGGCCCGGGCCGGGAAATTCTCGGTTTGGCCTATGCTGGAGGCGCTTTACGCCAGGCAATCGCCGCCAGCTGCAGCAACAAGCCCAAGAGCGGATACCGGTTTTGAGAAAATGTGATGCTTAAACAAAGGGTTAGAGCATCGTGTGGAAAAGTGTGTGCGGTTTTTCGCACAACCGATGCGACAAAACATCGACTTGGAGCGGCGGTTGCGACCTATCGGTGTCTTGGCGCTCTAACTCATCAGCCGCGCGGCTTTTCCGAGCTTGCGGGTGGCGTCATTGTAGTAGTTGGCGGCCTGGGCGGTCGATTTGTGGCGAGATTGCTGCATAGCTTCGGGCAGCGAAATCCCGCGGTTGGCCGCTTCCGTCAGAAAACCGGAGCGCAGGCCGTGGGCGGAATAGGCGGAAGGGTCGAGACCTGCGGCTCTGATCCGGCTTTTCAGGATGAGGTTCACCGATTGCGGATCGAGCCCTTTGCGGTCGATGTTTCCCCAGCGGTCAATGCCGCGGAACAGTGGTCCAGAGGTGATTTTGGCGCGTTCGAGCCATTTTTTGAGCGAAATCACCGGTTTTCCGATGAGAATGACGCGTTCATCTTCATCCGCCGCCGCGGTTTTGGTGCGGCCGAGGCGGATGGTGAGGCAGGGCAGGAGCGGGGAGTGCGGGTCAGAAACATCGGTGCGCACCGGCTCTTCTTCGATAAGGTCCTCAATACGCAGCGCCGCCACCTCGCTGCGCCGCCGACCCCCCGAGGCAAAGGCCAGGAGGAGCAACGCACGGTCTCGGATATCTGCCAGTCCTTCGTCGCTCGTGACCTTCAAAATGGCGCTCAGCACGTCCACTGTCACAGCTTTATGGCTCTTGCGGCTGCGCGGCCGGCCGGAGGCGCGCACGGCGAGCTTGATGGCGGCGCGCAGGCCCGGCGCGTTGAAATTGCCCGTCATTCCGCGCCATTGCGTCAAAGTCGACCAGGAGGACAGGCGGCGGCGCACAGTGGCGGGCGCATGCGGGCCTTCGCTCCTGAGAAGTCCGTCACTTTTAAGAGACAGGGCGACATCCCGCGGCATGCCATGCGTAGAATCGAGTTCATGCTGATGCCTGTCCCAAAGATGCTGCGCCACGAACTTGATCAATAGCGCTTCGGGCGCTGGCCATGGAAGCGGCCTGCCTGTGGCTACGAGTGACCAGGCTTCCAGATAGGCAAGGTCAGAAGCCAGCGCCCGCATCGTATTGGCGCCAAGACCTTGTTTGGCGAGATGTTTGAGCGTTGCGACATCATCGTCCGTGAGTAGTTCCGCCAGCTTTTCACGGCGGTTGAATGGCAGGATGGCATTGAGAGCATTCAGCTGTTCGGCACGCGAGAGTTGGTTTTCGAGGCCCTGCCTTGATTGCTTCCCGGCTTCGCGCATCAGATTATGGCTGTTCAGGCGGCAGCACGTGCACGCCTTCCGCCAGAGCAGCCTTGCGCAGCATGCCGTCCAGTGTTGCGAGTTCTAATCCTTCCGAAAGTGCCAGCCAGAGATAAGCGGCGTCATAGGCGGAAAGTCCGTGTTTGAAGGCAAGCCGTGCCGCCTCAAGATTGTCCGCGGGACCCGCATCAATGATGCCGAGCTGTTCAAAGCGGCGCAAAAGCCCGGCGGCATCTTTCTGCGCCACCCGATTACGGCGCACGGCGCACACGACGATACTGCGGATTTCATGGGCGAGAAGATCTGGCGCCCGCGGCCGTTCGACGATGGCACGGTCAAGCAGCGCTTCGGTGAGCGCCGTGGCTTCATCCGGCAACAACCAGGGCACCACGACGCTGGCGTCAACGATGAAA
>JANNRN010000063.1:0-5894 GCA_031401375.1 Phyllobacteriaceae bacterium
AGGCCGTTGCAAGAGTATTTTTGAGGTTTAGACCGGCACCCTGCCTAAGAGCCAGACCCTAATCAACGCAATGCGATTCCAACCATCGCCACACCGAAAGAGCGTGACGGTTCTCCAATTCTTCTTCTCTTGTAACGGCGAACCATGAACGGCCCGAGGCCATCTCCCGCAAGCCAGCCAGCACCAAAAACCCTTGATCCATGGAAGGCCGGGCCAGTGCCTCGCTAGCCAGAACGATACCAAGTCCAGCCTCTGCCGCTGACAGCGCTGCGTCGCTGTCATTGAAGTCGAGCACTCCCGGTGGACGTCGGCATCCGAGGCCGCCAACTTCGAAGTAGTGCTCCCAGCCGGGAAGTCTCTCGTCATGAATGAGTGACAATTTGGCAATTTCCCCGTCGGTCAGCCGGCGTCCAGATGCGAATGAAGGGGAAGCGAGCGGGAGGCGCGTATCGTGTTCCAGACAAAGCGCCATCAATCCTGCCGGAGCCTCTGCCGCATGCACAATGCCGATGGCCAGCTCGATTGTGCCGAAATCAACGTCCGCTCCTGATGTATCAAGCCAAGGCTGGCAATTTGGACAGGCAAGCATCATCTCCCCAAGCCTTGGCAAAAGCCAGCGGCGGCCGAAGTCACGCGGCACGTAGATTACCACGCTGCTCTCTCGGCGGAACGGTTCAAGCCTTTGTTGTGCCGCATCAAGATCATCCAGAGCCTGGCGGACCGAGCGCTGATAGACACGCCCCGCGTCGGTCAATTGCACCCGTCGCCCAACGCGCAGAAACAAAGGTTGCCCCACGCGCTCCTCTAACAGCCGCATCTCATGGCTGACCGCCGATTGCGACAGGCCGAGCTCCGCCGCCGCCTTGCTGAAACTCCCAAGCCGGGAAGCCGCCTCGAAACCCTGCAGAAACTGCAAGGGCGGAACGTTCCTGTAGCGCCTCATACATGAATCCAATTCATCTATTTGCGGAATGCTTCTTGATTGATCCAATCCCGTGTTGCTGTCAAACTCGGCGTTATCAAACAAATTTGGAGCCATTGGCCGTGAACGTCGCGACTTCCCTAAACAAAGAACACATGAATGGCATCGTTCAGCAAAGCCGCGTGCGCCGCCCGGCGGATTTCGAGCCGCATCAGCAAACCTGGATGGCGTGGCCACACCGCACCGATCTCTATGGCAGCGATCTGGAGGCTATCCAAAAGGGATATGTCGAGGTCGCGCAAGCCATTGCCCAATTCGAGCCGGTAAACATGGTCGCCCACCCCGAGCACGCAAAAAACGCGCGCGCCTTGTTGGGCAATCACGCCTCAATCGTAGAAATCCCGATCGACGATTGCTGGATTCGCGATTCTGGCCCGACCTTTGTCAAGCAGGCGGACAACAGTTTGGCGGGTGTTTCATGGCGCTTCAATTCCTGGGGCGGAAAGCATGCGCCATTTGATGCGGATGACGCACTGGCAGGCCACATTCTTGCCGACCAGAATGTGCCAATGCGCCGTTCCTGGCTCTACTGCGAGGGAGGCTCCTTATGCTGTGATGGCGAAGGCACCTTGATTGTCACGGAAACGTCGATCCTCAACCCCAACCGCAATCCCGGTATCAGCAAGGCGTTCGCCGAGGCGGAACTGAAAGCGATGCTTGGCGTGGAGCAAGTCATCTGGCTGCCCGGCGACCCGTTCGACATGGAAACCGATGGCCACATCGACGGCATGTGCTGCTATGTGCGCCCTGGCGTCGCTTTGTTCGAGTTCAATTCAAACCCGGATGATGTCCATGGCCGGATCCTTGAGCAAAACCTCGCCGTCCTGAAAGGCCAGACGGATGCAAAAGGCCGAAAGATTGAGATCATCCCGCTGCCCGAAGCCGCAGAAGCGAAGGTGACCAGCGATGTCTTCTGCCGCTCCTACATCAATTTCTATCTGCCGAACGGCGGTCTCATCCTGCCGGTCTATGGAATTGCGTCTGATGCCGAGGCGGTCCGGATTGTTTCGGGAGCGTTTCCAGACCGCAAAGTGGTGACCATCGATGTCAATATAATTGCGCCCGGCGGCGGCTCCATTCACTGCATAACCCAAGAGCAGTTTGCCGGGAATTGAGCGCTATGATGACCAGAAGAAACCTCCTCGCCACAGGCGTTATCGGGGTCGCCGCGCTGCATCTGGCGCGCGAATCGTCCATGGCCAGTGGATATAAAAGCTCCGCTAAATCCGCCGGTTTCCGCTTCCCGCTCGAATCCGATCCGCATTTGCGCACTTTCATGCAATGGCCCTCGCGCAAGTCGATTTACGGCAGCATGGACGTGCTGAACGATGTGCGTGAAAAAATTGCCTTGATCGCCAACAGCATCGCCCGGCACGAGCCGGTCGTCATGCTGGCGCGGCCGGAGCAGATGGAAGATGCGCAGGAACAGTTGAAGTCCGGCGTCGAGCTTTGGCCCATCGAGACCGAGGATCTCTGGTGCCGCGATTCCGGTCCAGGATTTGTCGTCAATGCAAAAGGCGAACTTGCCGTAACGGAACTCAATTTCAACGGGTGGGGCGACAAGCAGACCCACAAGGATGATGGCCGCATTGCGCGGCGATGCGCCCAAAAGCTCGGCCTTCAAATCTTTGAGAATGGCTTGGTCGGCGAAGGCGGCGGCGTAGAGGTGGACGGAGCGGGCACGGCGCTTGCCCACGCCAGCAGCTGGGTCAACAGCAACCGCAATCCCGGCTCGCAGGCAGAGGTCGAAAAACTGCTGCTCGATGCACTCGGCGCTGAAAAGATCATCTGGGCCCCCGGCATCAAGGATGCAGACATTACCGACTACCACATCGACGCCCTTGCCCGTTTCATCAAGCCGGGGCAGGTCTTGATCCAGCTTCCGGACAAGGTTGACCCGAACGATCCTTGGTCGGTCTCCGCCTTTGAGACCTATGATATCCTGAAGAACGCCACGGACGCGCAGGGAAACAGGCTCGACATCGTCGTCATTCCTTCACCCGTTGATATCCGTTCTGAAAGCGAAGAATTTGTCTCAAGCTATGTGAACTTTTATGTCTGCAACGGCGCGGTCATCGGCGCTGAATTCGGCGACGACAAGGCTGACGAGGGCGCCGCGCGCATTCTCGGTCAGCTCTATCCGGGCCGCGAAATCGTTAGCCTCAATGTCGATCCGATCGGCGAAGCCGGCGGCGGCATCCATTGTTCAACACAACAGCAGCCGAAGGGCGCGTGAGGGTTCAGCCATGAAAAATCTTGTGGTCAGCGCAGTGCAGATTGCCTGTTCGGATAATCTCAATGCCAATCTCGACAAGCTCGAATTGCATATCCGCAACGCCGCGGCGCGCGGAGCAAAACTCGTTGTCCTGCAGGAATTGTTCGAAGGCCCATATTTCTGCGTCGACATCGATGCGAAACACATGGCCCGCGCCAAGCCGCTTGAAAATCACTCAACCGTGAGCCGTTTCTCCAGCCTTGCTCGTGAGCTTGGCGTTGTCCTCCCGGTCTCACTGTTCGAGAAAGACGGCGCGCGTTGTTTCAATTCGCTCGTGATGATCGACACTGACGGTAAGCCTCTGAAAACGTATCGTAAAAGCCACATCCCGGACTCGCCGGGATACAGCGAGAAGTTCTATTTCGCCGATGGCGACACCGGCTTCATGGTGCAGGAAACTGCCGTGGGCAAGATTGGCGCGGGCATTTGCTGGGACCAGTGGTTCCCCGAAGCCGCAAGAGCCATGGTGTTGGGCGGCGCCGACATCCTCATCTATCCGACAGCCATCGGCTCCGAACCCTCCTACCCCGCATGGGATTCGCGCGACCATTGGCAGCGCGTCATGCAAGGCCATTCCGGCGCAAATCTCACGCCGTTGATCGCCGCAAACCGCGTTGGCCTTGAAACAGGCGAGACCGGCAGCATCATTTTCTACGGCTCGTCCTTCATCACCGATTTCACCGGGGCAAAAGCGGCGCAGGCCGACCGGGTGAGCGAAGGCGCCATCACCGCCGAGCTTGACCTTGCCGCAAGCGCCGAGGCCCGCCGCACATGGGGCGTATTCCGCGACCGTCGCCCTGATCTTTACTCTGCATTGCTGCAAAAATCGCCCGAATCTCTTCTCCCGAAAACGTCATAACTGAACCAGGGGAATCCTCATGAAACGCCTAACCGCATTGTTTTCATTGACACTATTGCTTGGGACGGCGCCGCTGCGCGCCGACGAGATCCGGCTGTTCTCCTGGTCCGACTATTTCGGCGCCAAGCCGATCACGCAGTTCAGTGAGGAAACCGGCATCAAGGTCGTCTATGATGTCTTCGACAGCAATGATATTGTCGAAACCAAATTGCTTGCTGGCAAAAGCGGCTATGATGTGGTCACACCCAACCTGTCGCCGCACTTTGCCCGCCAACTCGCGGCGAAAGTTTGGGCGGACCTTGATCCAGCCAAGCTCCCCAACATTAAAAACATCGATGCCGGCATCATGGCGCAGCTGAAAAAGGTTGACCCGGACGGCCTTCGCGGCGTGCCCTGGATGTGGGGCACGTCGGGCGTTATCTTCAATACGGCGAAGGTCAAGGAAATCATGCCCGACGCGCCGGTCGATTCATGGCGCATGCTGTTCGACCCGGAAATCCTCGCAAAGTTTGCCAGCTGCGGCGTTGTGATGCTCGACGACGGCGAGCAGGTTCTCGGCAGTGTATTGATTTATCAGGGAAAAGACCCGAACGTCGCCTCAGAGGCGGACATTGCCGAAGCGGCAGCACTGATCGAAAAGCTTCGCCCCTCGATCCGCCGCTTCCATTCTTCCGAGTATATGAACGGGCTGGCAGGGGGTGACTACTGCCTCGCTTTGGGCTTCTCCGGCGATGCCCGCGTTGCAACGCTGCGCGCCAAGGAGGCCGGCCAGCCGTTCACGCTCGAATACCGCCTGCCCAAGGAAGGCGCGCTGATGTATTTCGACCTCCTCGCCATACCAGCTGACGCGCCCAATGTTGAAGGCGGCACCAAGTTCATCAATTTCATGATGCGCCCGCAAGTGGCCGCTGTCGCCGCCAACGAGACCGGCTTTGCCACGGCAAATGCGCAAGCAATTCAGATGGTTGACCCGGTTTTGCGTAATGATCCCAATCTTTATCCAAAGTCGGAAATCATCGGGAAACTCACCGTGCCGCGCGTGTTCAACACCAAGGAGCTGCGCATCTGGCACAAGGCGTGGCAAAAGGCGCTCGGGCAAATCTGATCTGCCCCTGCCCCGGTGTCAGCATGCTCTTGCCGCCCCGGTGCATTTCAGTTAGTCTCAGCCAGTCGATATTGAAGACCGAACGACGTGCCCCGAGTTCTCTCGCATGCTGACGCTTCCCTGAAATTTCGATCAAACCGCTGGAATCGTTTAACAATTCCAGCCCGTCAACTGGCAAGAGGAACTAAATCAAAATGGCGACAGGCACCGTAAAGTGGTTCAACGGTCAAAAAGGCTTTGGCTTCATTCAACCTGATGCAGGCGGTCCGGATGTGTTCGTGCATATTACGGCGGTCGAGCGCTCCGGCATGGGCCAGCTCAATGAGGGCCAGAAGGTCAATTACGAAATCGTGCAGGACTCGCGCACCGGCAAGTCATCGGCAGGCAATCTGTCTGCTGCCTGACTTATCAACAAATTCGCCGCAATCTATTCGCAATTCTAGGCTTGCGGCGACCATTCCAGCGGCACATGACCCGGCTCGCCTGAAACGCGATTCACCCAGGCCGTAACCGCCGGAAACTGGCCAAGGTCAAACCCGCCGTTCGCCGCGGAATGCGTGTAAGCGTAGAGGCAAATGTCCGCGGCCGTGTAAGCATCGCCCGCCAGATAAGGCGTTGCCTTGAGCTGGGTTTCCATCACGCCAAGCACATGATTGCCGCTCTCAAGCAGCGG
>JANNRN010000064.1:0-2488 GCA_031401375.1 Phyllobacteriaceae bacterium
TTGCGGCGGATTCCAGCGTCAGGGCACACAGATCTTCCGGTTCGAGGTTATGAACGTGATTCTTGCCGCAGGCGCGCGCAATGGTCTGCGCTTCAAGCGTCATCACCTTCAGATAATTGGCAAGCCGGCGGCCAGCCGCGATCGGATCAACGCGCTTCATCAGCTCGGGGTCCTGCGTCGTGATCCCGGCGGGATCCCTGCCCTCATGCCAGTCATCATAAGCGCCCGCCGTGGTGCCGAGCTTGTTGTACTCTGCTTCCAGATGCGGATCATTGTCGCCAAGCGCCACCAAAGCCGCAGTGCCTATTGAAACGGCATCGGCGCCAAGCGCCAGCGCCTTGGCGACGTCGGCGCCGGAGCGGATGCCGCCTGAAATGATCAACTGCACCTTCCGGTGCATGCCGAGGTCCTGCAACGCCTGAACCGCCGGGCGTATGCAGGCAAGCGTCGGCTGGCCGACATGTTCGATGAAGACTTCCTGCGTTGCCGCCGTACCGCCCTGCATGCCGTCGAGGACCACGACATCGGCACCCGCCTTGACCGCGAGCGCTGTGTCGTAATACGGGCGGGCGCCGCCGATCTTCACATAAATCGGCTTTTCCCAGTCGGTGATTTCGCGCAGTTCGAGGATCTTGATCTCAAGATCATCCGGCCCCGTCCAGTCCGGGTGACGGCAGGCGGAGCGCTGGTCGATGCCTTTTGGAAGCGTGCGCATTTCGGCGACGCGGTCGGAGATTTTCTGGCCAAGCAGCATGCCGCCGCCGCCGGGTTTTGCGCCTTGTCCGACAACGATCTCGATGGCATCGGCACGGCGCAGGTCACGCGGATTCATGCCGTAGCGCGACGGCAGATATTGATACACCAAAGTCCTGGAATGGCCGCGCTCTTCTTCCGTCATGCCGCCATCGCCCGTCGTCGTCGATGTTCCGGCAAGTGTCGCGCCGCGTCCGAGCGCTTCCTTGGCGGGGCCGGAAAGCGAACCAAAGCTCATGCCGGCAATGGTGATCGGAATTTTCAGCTCGATCGGCTTTTTGGCATGGCGTGAGCCGAGCACGACATTGGTGTCGCAGCGCTCGCGATAGCCTTCCAGCGGATAACGTGAAATCGACGCGCCAAGAAACAACAGGTCATCGAAATGCGGCACTTTGCGTTTGGCGCCGCCGCCGCGGATGTCATAGATGCCGGTCGCCGCCGCGCGGCGGATTTCCGACAATGTGTAATCGTCAAACGTCGCGGACTTGCGCGGCACGGTGGGAGGGTTTTTGTAGGTCATTATGTCCGCCTCAATACGCGTCGGCATTGTCGATGTTAAAGTTGTAAAGTGTGCGTGCTGATCCGTAGCGGGTGAATTCCCCGGGCTTGACGCCGGTGACGCCGGCCTTGTCGAGAAGCTCTTGCAGGATCTTCAAATGTTCGGCGCGCATTTCTTTTTTGATGCAATCAGCGCCAAGGCTCTTGACCTTGCCGCGCACAAAAAGCCGCGCCTCGTAGATCGAATCGCCCAACGCATCGCCCGCGTCACCGAGTACGACCAGATTGCCGGACTGCGCCATGAAGGCCGACATGTGGCCGACATTGCCGTGGACGACAATGTTGATGCCCTTCATTGAAATGCCGCAGCGCGACGAGGCATTGCCCTCGATGACGAGAAGGCCGCCGCGTCCGGTCGCGCCCGCATACTGGCTGGCGTCACCCTTGACGGTGATCTTGCCCGACATCATGTTTTCGCCAATGCCGGGGCCGGCCGAGCCATGCACGGTGATCGTCGCATCGGTGTTCATGCCGCCGCAATAGTAACCGACGCTGCCACGCACATCCACGCTGACAGGCGCATCCACGCCCACCGCAACGGCATGACTGCCCTTCGGGTTAATGACTTCCCATACCGTCTCGTTGGAGCCTTCCTTGAGGTGGTGCAGGGCGTGATTGAGATCGCGAAGGGTAGATGTGGCGAGGTCGATGACTTGCATTCTCAATGTTCCCAAAAATACACTTTGGCGGGTTCCGGCTCCCAGACTTTGGCGTGTTCAATGCCCGGCAGATTGGCGAGCGCCCGGTATTCCGACCCGAACGCCACATATTGGTCGGTCTCGGCCATGACTGCCGGCTTGCAGGCGATCGGATCGCGCACCACACCGAACCCGTCTTTGGTGCCGACCACGAATGTGAAGAAACCATCAAGGTCGCTCAGGCTTTGCTTGAGCGCCTCGCCGAGATTCATGCCATGCGATATCTTGTTGGAGAGATAGGCCGCAGCAACTTCGGTGTCGTTTTCAGTCTCAAACTTCATGCCCTCGCGCTTCAACTCCCGGCGCAGATTATTATGGTTCGAAAGCGACCCGTTGTGAACGAGACACTCGTCAGGGCCGGTGGAGAAGGGATGCGCGCCCATCGTGGTGACTGCAGACTCAGTTGCCATGCGCGTGTGCCCGATGCCGTGGGTTCCGCTCATATGCGTGAGGTCAAACCGTTTCACCACATCTTCGGG
>JANNRN010000065.1:0-5888 GCA_031401375.1 Phyllobacteriaceae bacterium
CGACGATAGTTCTTGAATTTACCCCCCTTCCCGTCTATCGACCGGGCAACGGAGACGTGGCCGAGAGGCTGAAGGCACTCGTTTGCTAAATGAGCATACCCCAAAAAGGTATCGCGGGTTCGAATCCCGCCGTCTCCGCCACCATTTCTCCAATCACTGGCTCGAAGCACCGGCGTTGTTGCCAAAACCTCGCCCGGGTGCAGTTCATTGCGATGCTCAAACCCACAAGACGGCTAAAGCGCCAGTTCGTGCTCCCAGGGCGGATTGGCTCCCGCGCGCGATACGGTGACGGCTGCGGCCTGGACGGCCAGGGACAGGGCACTGTGGACATCCGCGGGCGGCAGGCTTGCCAAATCGGGTTTGTTCAGTTTGCCAGCCTTGGATAAATAGGCCAGAATTCCGGCATTTACTGTGTCGCCCGCCCCGACGGTGTCGACAACGGTGACCTTTAATCCTGGAACTTCGACTTTTCCTGATCGGGAAATGCCGACGGCGCCCTCTGCGCCCCGTGTCATGACGACGAGCTTGACGCCCAGATCCAGCAAGCGCGCAGCGAAGCCCTCGAAATTGCCGCCGGCGTCAAAGAAGACAAGATCCTCATCCGACAGTTTGACGATATCGGACATGGCGAGCATGCGCTCCATGCGGGCGCGGTGACTGGCCGCGTCCTTGATGAAGGAAGTGCGGATATTGGGATCAAAGGAGATGACGCGCTTATCCATTTCGCGGCGCATCAAGCTTTCATAGGTCGAACCGCACGGCTCGGAAATCAGGCTGATCGCGCCGAATTGCAGGGCGCTGACCGAATCGTCGAAATCCGGAAGATCACGCTCCGACAGCAACCTGCCCGCGGTGTTCTCGTCATAGAATGCGTAGCTTGCGTGGCCATTGAGCAGGCGGACAAAGGCAATTGTCTCCGGATGGCCGGAGCGCACCAGATAGCGTGTGTCAACGCCGCTTTTCTTGAGAACATCAATCAGCAGATCACCAAAGAAATCCGTCGAGATGCCGGTGAAAAAACCCGAGGAAACGCCGAGGCGGGCGAGTGCAATCGCTGTGTTGAACACCGCGCCGCCGGCATGGGGCTCGTAGCAGGCATTTCCGTCGCTGGTTTGGCGCGGCAACATGTCGATCAACGCTTCGCCACAGGATACGATCATGCTCTTGCCTTCCAGGTTGCGCGCCAGGTGATTGAATTGCCGCATTGTCCTTTGCTTTTGATGACGCCATCAAAAGCGGAAATGCTCTGGAGCGGATAACATTCCGATTTTTGAAAATCCATCGCCTTATGCCATTGAACGCGCCGGAAACACATTGCTTCCGGCACGGGCTCGCGGCAAAACAGCGGCATCATCGGGATCAGGCCATGCAACCTCTGCGACCCCAGCTCACGCCTCTTGCACAATCGCTTCCGTCAACTGTGCCGTTTGTCGGGCCGGAGTCGATCGCGCGCCAACGCGGCAGGCCCTTCAAGGCTCGCATTGGCGCGAACGAAAGCGGCTTCGGCCCGTCGCCCCGCGTCGTGGCGGCGATGGCGAGCGCGGCGGCGGAAAGCTGGGCCTATGGCGATCCTGAAAATTTCGACATCAAGGCGGCGATTGCAGCCCATATTGGCGTTCGCCCGGAAAACATCGCGATTGGCGGCGGCATTGACGGTTTGCTCGGCCTGACGGTGCGGCTGTTTGCAGGTCCCGGCGATGTCGTCGTGTCATCTCAGGGCGCCTATCCGACGTTCAACTATCATGTCGCCGGATATGGCGCGGCGCTGAAAACCGCCCCGTACCGGCAAGATCACGAGGATCTGGAGGCGCTGCTTGATCTGGCCACGTCGCAACGCGCAAAAGTGGTCTATCTTGCCAATCCCGACAATCCGATGGGAACCTGGCATAAGGGATCCAAAGTGGCTGAATTTGCCAGCGCCTTGCCCGAAACCACTTTGTTGATCCTTGATGAAGCCTATTGCGAGACGGCGCCGGCTGCCGCCCTGCCCGCGATTCATGTCGATACGCCCAATGTGCTGCGGTTCCGCACATTTTCAAAGGCCTATGGCCTTGCCGGTGTGCGGCTGGGCTTTGCCTTCGGACCGCGGGAACTTGCCGGCGCCTTTGACAAGGTGCGCGACCACTTTGGCGTCTCGCGCCTTGCCCAGGCGGCCGGAATTGAGGCGTTGCGGGACCAGGACTACCTGACAGACGCGGTTCGCCGGATTTGCCAGTCGCGCGAAACGATCAAACGCATCGCCGGCGCCAATGGCCTCGGCACCGTGCCGTCCGCAACAAATTTCGTCGCCATTGACTGCGGCCAAGACGGCGCTTTTGCGCGGCAGGTGCTCGACGGTTTGATTGAGCGCGACATCTTCGTGCGAAAACCGGCTGCGCCGGTGCTCGACAGATGCATCCGCGTCAGTTGCGGACCGGAAGCCGACATGGCGCATTTCGAGGAGGCCATGGCAGGCACGATGAATTCATTGCGTTAATTGAACAAACGTTGTATTTTTGAGCGGTGAATGGGAGGCGACGTGGCGCGCACCAAGGGATCAGACGGCAAAAAAACGGAAGCCGCCATTCGCGAGCGGGCGCTGGAGCTGATCGTCAGGCACGGATTTGAGGCGCTGACCATGCGCCAGCTGGCCAGCGCGGTCGGTATCCAGGCTGGCGCGCTTTATCGCTACTTTCCGGGCAAGCAATCCCTGCTTTTTGCCCTGATGGAGCGGCATCTGACCGACACGATTGCCGCGATGGAAAGCCTGCCAAATAGTGCCGATGCTGAAGACGGCGTGCGCCAGTTTGTGCGGTTCCATATCGTTCATCACGTGACGAACAGAACATCAAACCATGTCGTCAACAACGAACTTCGAAGCCTGAACCGCGAGAACTTCGCGGCAATCATGAAATTGCGCGCGGCCTATGAGAAAAAACTGCGGACAATCCTCAAGCAAGGAACCGCGAGCGGCAAGTTGGCCACCGCCGATACCGCGCTGACCGCCACTGCCATGCTGGCAATGACGAACGAGATATGCGTCTGGTTCCGCGATGGCGGCGCGCTCAATCTGCAGCAAGTTGCCGATATCTACGCGCAAATGGCCGTGCAGATGGTTCTCGCGCCGGGCGAACCAAAGAGTATCAGTGCTTGAGTGTCAGCCCCAGCTCCGGGTCTGCCTTGTCCCCGGTTTCCGGCTTGATCTTGGGTTTGCGGGCCTTGTCTTCTTCGGCTTCCGCAAATGACTGACGCAGCCTTTGCACCGCCGCGTCATTCTTGAAGGTGTCCGCAAACAGGTTGAGCTTTCCCTTAAGGTCCTTGATCTGGTTTTCCGAGGCCTGATACAGCGACTCGAACTTCGCCAGCCGGCGATTTTCGGCAATCAAAACCTCGACATTGTGCTGGAAAAGCTTGTTCTGCTCGCGCTGCTGGTCGAGCGACAAGAGGTCGGACATGTATTTCAGATTAACGTCGGAGAGCTTGAAATTGGCGTTTGAAAGCTCTTTCTTTTCCTGCTCGAACTCCGATTGCACCGCATTCAGGCGCTCAGCCATCGTACGCTGGCTGTTCTCGCTGTCGATCAGGTCGCGCTGCAGATCCTTGATGCGGGCGTTGGACTCCGCCAGCGCGCGTTCAGAGACCCGAAGCGTCGATTTCTGCATGTCGAGTTCGTTGCGCAGCGCATAGGAATCGGCGGCGGCGCGGCTCTTCAAGGTCTCGTTCTCTATTTGAAGCTGCTTGGTTTCGTCCTCGAGCAAAACAAACTTGTTCTGCGCCTCGGAATTTTCCCGCTGGGTCAGGCGCAGTTCATTGCGGAGTTTCTCGTGGTCGCTGACCAATGCGCCGTGAACCTTGTTCAGCTTCTCGTTCTGCAGCTTGTATTCGAGGATCTGGCCGCGCAATTCGGACTCGGCCTGGCGCAACTTGCCGTAACGGTCCTGAAGTTCGGACTTTGCTTCAGCAAGAGCCTCCTTCTCCGCAAGTACACGGTCATGGGCATTTTGAAGGCGATGGTTGTCGGACGAGAGGTCGTCGAAGGCGTCACGCGAATCAGAAAAATCCTTGGCAATCCGCTCGAGTTTCGATTCCAGTTCGGTTTGCGCCGCCTTGCGGGCATCCAGTTGCGCCCGCAATTGCTTGTTGCGGTCCTGCAGCATTTCGCTTTCGGACACGCGCGCGGCATGGCGGCTTGAAACCTTGTCGAGTTCGTTCTTCAGCGCGATGTTCTCGGCCATGAGTTCGTCGCGGTCGCCTTCGATCTGTCCGGCGCGATAGATGTCGTTCTCAAAATTGCGCACGAACTCCTGCATGGCGGCAAAGGAGCGATGCGACTGCGTGATGGCATCGGAAACCGCCGACAGCTGGTGCGACAGGTCGGTGTTGAGATTTGAGAACGAATTGAACTCGTTGAGCCGTCCGGAAATGAGGTCAAGTTCGGCGGAGCGCTCGGGCCGCACACGGACCAGATTGTTGGTTATTTCATTGTCGTAGGCATGATCTTCGGTCCGAACCAGCGGCAAATCATCGTCACGGTCTTCGCTGGACGAATGCGTCCCGGCGGCAATCTGCGCTGAAATCTCTTCCACCATCGCAACATCCACATCGTCCGGCTCACGGTCCGCCGTATGCTGCAATTCAAGGTCAGACTGAATTGCATCGGCGAGCGATTCATCGACTTCATCATAAGCGGAAGAGGGCGAGGCCGCGTCGTTGTAGGCTGCACGCGCGGTTTCAGCGACGTCCACCTCGTCCGCAACATCGACTGCGGCGGCCTCTTTGCGTGCGCCAAAAATTGAACTGACAAGCTTCATACCTGGGCCCCCAAGAATCCCGAAAATGTTCACTGCTTCACAGCAAGTGTAGACGAACGCACTTTACCAAGCAACACGTCGTTGCAACCAGAAGACGGCGCATTTCAGCGCCGCGCCCGTTGTCCCCGCACGACATACAGGCTGCGTCTTCCGGCACAAGCCATTGATTCGAATCCAGGCAATCGGCTTTCGCGCCCACTCTACACATCTTTGACGCGGTGGAAATTGATACGAAAAGTTGTGTGGACAGTTTTGATCTGCACGCAAATGGCGCGACAAGTGAACCGCGCCGGATGTCCCTCCGGTCGCGGTTCTTGTCAACACCCGACGCCCCCGCGGGTGGTCTATCGGCGATCGCCTCAGATCAGTGAGACGTCATCCATTCGCGCGCTGACTTCAGCGCCGTGGCAATTTCGGTCTTGCTCATTGACCACGCAAGTTCCGAGCGCATTCCCGCTGCCCGCTCGTTGCCCTTGATCGCGGCGATGTTGAACCATTTGTGCGCCGCGATCAGATCGGCCTCGCAATCGCGGCCGGTCGCATACATCATGCCCATGTTAAAAAGAATGTCGGCCTGGGCATCCGCGCCCATGGTTGCAATCGATGCGTCCTGAATTTCAAAGCGTGCCATTTTTTGTCCCCTGCTAACCCCTTGGAGAGTTGAATTTTTCCGGGATTTCCCGGCCTCTCGATGATTTGGAGAATGAAGCAGCGCCTCTAATCCGCCGTTAAATCTTGTGCTTAATTTGATGCAAACGAAACGCAAACGAGAGCTTAACTTGGCGTTTCATTAAGGAAACAAGTTGAATTATTTCAACACTTTAACGCAAAAATGCCTCGCGATTTGAACGAGTGCGGAAAGAGTGCGGTAACCACAAAGCACAATGGGAGAATCCGGCAAGGCGCAAAACTGCCTTCCCGGCGCTGCGGCACACGCAAAAAACATCTGGATTATTGTGCGGGACGGATTTCCAAACGAAGCGTTTTCGATTACCTTTACGTCCGCGTAAGGGACTTTCTTTCCGGCGGGAGGCCGGGGCTCATACCTCAGGAGGAATTCATGGTCCGCAAGCTCTTTCTAACGGCAGCATTTCTGGC
>JANNRN010000066.1:0-13954 GCA_031401375.1 Phyllobacteriaceae bacterium
GGGGGCGCCCGGTGTCCTCTTTTTTTTCTGGTGTTTCTTTTTTGGGGGGCGGCGTCCCCCCCCCCTCCCCGCCGGGCTGGGGGTTTTTGGGCGGCGGTGGGGGTTTGGGGGCCCCGCGCCAAGGGTGGGAAATTATCACCTTCTACAATGGGAAAAAGCGCTGGCGAAGATAGTTCTGCAACCTCGGAGCTGCCCCTCATCCGCCCCTTCGGGGCACCTTCTCCCCGCAAGGAGCGGGGAGAAGGGAAGGTCGGCCTTTCCGATTCCGACCGCCTGATCTTCGACAACGGCCTGATCCTGACGCTGAAACATTTGCATGACCGGCTCGATGCCGCCGTGGCCCGCGCCTATGGCTGGCCGGTTGATTTGGCGGAGGCGGAAGTCTTGGCGCGGCTAGTGGCCTTGAACAAGGAGCGGGCGGCTTGAGACGCCCGCATTAAATCATCGCCATGCCGCCGTTCACATGCAGCGTCTGCCCCGTCACATAGGCCGCCTCGTTGCTGGCCAGATACAACACCGCCGCCGCGATCTCAGTGCCTGTGCCCATGCGCTTCATCGGAATGGCGCCCATGATCGTCTCTTTTTGCTTGTCGTTGAGCTTTTCGGTCATGGCTGAATCGATGAAACCCGGGGCGACGCAGTTCACTGTGATGTTGCGGCTGGCGATCTCCTGCGCCAGCGATTTCGACAGGCCGATCATGCCGGCTTTCGAGGCGCAATAATTGGCCTGGCCGGGATTGCCGGTCACGCCGACAATCGAGGTGATGTTGATGATCCGGCCGAACCGGCGGCGCATCATCGGATGGGTCAGTTCGCGGGTCAGGCGGAACACCGAGGTGAGATTGACCTCGAGCACCGCATCCCAATCAGAATCCGACATGCGCACGAACAGGCCGTCTTTGGTGATGCCCGCATTATTGACCAGAATGTCGACGCCTTCGAGTTCGGCTTCTGCCCTAGCGGCAAGCTCCTTGACGGCATCGCGGTCAGCGAGATTGGCGGGGAATATTTTCGTGCGGCTGGCGAGTTCATCGGCAAGGCTGGCGAGTTTTTCCACCCGCGTGCCATGCAGCCCCACAATCGCGCCGGCGCCGTGCAGAACGCGCGCAATGTCTTCGCCGAGCCCGCCGGTCGCCCCGGTCACCAGCGCCTTCTTTCCGGTCAAATCAAACATGTTGCTCTCCTCAAGCCAGCAGCGCCGCAAGCGCCGCATCGATGTCTTCCGCCGTGTTCACCGCAACGCCCGCCACATCTTTCGATATGCGGCGCGCCAGGCCCGTCAGCACCTTGCCGGAACCGATCTCATAGAGCGTTGTCACACCGTTTGCCGAAAACCACTCCACCGTTTCGCGCCATCGCACCTGCCCGGTCACCTGCGCAACCAGACGCCGTGCAATTTCATCTGGATCGGAGGTCGGCGTTGCCGTGAAATTCGACATCACCGGCATTGCGGGCTTGTTGATCTTCACCTTCGACAAGGCTTCGCGCATGGTTTGCGCCGCCGGCGCCATCAGGCTTGAGTGAAAGGGCGCGGAGACAGAAAGCATGATCGTCCGCTTGGCGCCGCGCTCTGTCGCCAGCGCCGCCGCCTTTTCCACCGCCGCCTTTTCGCCCGAAATAACCAGTTGCCCGCCGCCATTGTCATTGGCGATCTGGCAGTTTCCCGCAATTGCGCACACCGCCGCCACATCGGCCTCGCTGAGCCCGATGATCGCCGCCATGGCGCCTGCTCCGACCGGCGCCGCCGCCTGCATGGCATTGCCGCGTATGCGCAGGAGGCGCGCCGTGTCGGGAATTGAGAATGTCCCGGCGGCGGCGAGCGCGGAATATTCGCCGAGCGAATGACCGGCGACATAGGCCACCCTGTCCTTCAGTTCGAGGCCGCGCGCCGCCATCACCCTGATGATCGCCATTGACACCGCCATCAGCGCCGGCTGGGCATTGGCGGTCAGCGTCAGTGTTTCTTCCGGCCCCTCAAACATCAGAACCGAGAGCTTTTCGCCGAGCGCCGCATCGACGTCGTCAAACACCGCCCGCGCTTCGGGAAAGGCCTGCGCCAACGCCTTGCCCATGCCAACGGCCTGGCTGCCCTGCCCCGGAAATGTGAATGCCACCGCCATTGCGGCCTCCCGTAAAATCGTCTCGCCGTGTCTCACCTTGGTCATGACCTAAGTCAAGTCAAGCGGGTGATGTTTGTGGCACAATGCATAATCGGGAATCAGTGCACACCGCACCGCCAGAATCCGGGCCTCAAAAAGGGAGCGTCAACGCCATGTACAAATCAATTTTCCTTCCCGTCTCAAGTCACGGCGATCAGCAAGCCGCGCTCGCGTTCGCCGCCGCATTGGCGCAGGGTCTTGATGGCGAGGCGGAGGCCGTCTTTGCGTCAAAGTCGCTCACGCTTCTGGATGCCGCCCAGCGGCACGACGTTGGCGATGTCCTGATCAAGCAAGGCTATGGCGCGTCGCAGGATCTTCTGGACGAACTCTATCTGAAACAATACCACGAGCGCGAAAAGTCGGTTGCCGCGTGGTTCGAAGGCAAGCGGGCGGGCCTGCGCGACAGCGGCCGGCTTGTGTGGCGCGAATCGCTTGAGCTGTTCGGCGAGAGCGCCGAGCAGATCCGCGACGAGTGCCTCTTTCACGATATTACTGTCGCCAGCTTCGACCTCGGTACGACTGTGTTCGACGATGTCGTCACCGGCGCCCTGTTTTCAACCGCCAGACCGCTTGTTCTGATTCGCGCTTTCGAACCCGGCCGCAAGCTGAGCGACCTCACCATCACGCTAGCCTTCAAGCCGTCACCGCCAATGCTGCGCGCGCAATGGGATGCGCTGCCCCTTTTGAAACTTGCCAAACGCGTGCTTCTGGTGGGCGTCGAAGAGGGCGACAGCAATTATGACGCCAGCCTTGTGCGTTTTTCGAAATATCTTGGCGGCCACGGCGTCAGCTGCGAACACTTCAACCTCACCGACCCCGGCGATCCGGCGGCAAAACTCGAGGCGTTCCACTTTGCCCAGAAATCCGATCTTCTGGTCATGGGCGCCTATTCGCATTCGCGGCTGACGCAATTGGTGTTCGGCGGATTCACACGGCATTTTCTGTCCCGGGCCAATTGCAACCTGTTCCTGGCGCACTGACGGATTTGTATCGATCAAAAATGCTCGCCGGAGCGGAAAGGACCGACGCGGGTTGAGGCGGCGATCAGATAGGCGGTTGACCAGCCGATCATCAAAAACCCGTTGACGGCCTCAAGCCCGCCGAGAAGCCGCCATTGATGGACGGGAATGATATCGCCGAAGCCGACGGTCGAAAACGCCACGGTCGAGAAATACAGCGCATGCTCAAAATCCGGGAAGGCGCCGACGATCATGTAGCAGCCGGCCCAGAGCCAGACCTCGACCGTCAACAAGCCGAACAGTCCGAACACGACCGAAATCATGGCAATCACCCGCGAGCGGTGCCCGTGCATGCGGAAGCGGTCGGTCAAATAGCCCATGGCCTTGGTCACCGCGATCAGCCCGAATGTGTGGACAAGCACCGTGAGCGCGATCATCAAAGTGCCGATGGCAAGGTTGAGAAGCATGTTCGGCCGGACCACCCGCGATTCCCTTGGACGCCGACGCTTCATTGCGGCAGAAATCCCGCGCTTGCAACCCGGCGCTTTTTTCAGAGCCGGCCGGTCAGAACCAGCACGGCGAGCGACTGGATAATATCGCAGATTGGGGCTTGAAGGCGTTTGGGGAGCATTATGGCGGCGGCGCGGAAGCCTTCCCCCTTGCGGGGAAGGTGTCGCCGGAGGCGACGGATGGGGGTGGCGCGGGAAATGCCGAGATTTCAGAAAACAGCGCCAGTTCTTCGAGCTCAGTGTCTTCCGCACCACCCCCATCCGTCAGCTCCGCTGACACCTTCCCCGCAAGGGGGAAGGCAGGAGCGAACCCGGTCACCAAAGACGCCTTGAACCTCAAGTGCAAGTTTCCGCGCATTCCGCCTTATCCGGATTTTTGGGGCTGCCCGCCTCGTAATGGCTGCGGCGCTTCGGCGGTTTTTTCAGAGCCGTCCGGTCAGAACCAAAACGGCCAGAACGATGATTATCACGCCGATGGCACCGATGCCGCCATGGCCGTAGCCATAGCCGTAACCGCCAAAGCGGCCGGAGAAGCCACCCAGCAGGAAGATGACGAGAAGGATGATGAGTATGGTTCCGACTGACATGATATTTGTCTCCTTTGCAGAACTTGACGATAAATCGGACGCATTTTGGCGCTGGTGGTGAAACCCGTGACCTTGATGCAAATTCGCCTCGCCGGGACGGTGGACTGGCCGCTATTTTGTTTCGACTGAAATGCTTCCCTCGCCGATTTTTATGTCGATGCCAGAGGTCTGTTGCCGCTCCTGATAGTAAAGATAACCCGAGACCAGGACGCCCGCGGCGAGCACTGCGATGATGATGTAGAGCGTGTTGCGATTCATGATTGGCTGACTTTGCCCCTTTTTTCAGTTTTCCGAACGATCAGAAATGCCGCGAGGCGCCGTGGCGGCGCATGACTGTCCTTTCCAGCCGGCGCAAAAACGAAGGCCGTCATCATGTCAATTCTTGTTTGCGCGTGCCGGGCTGAGCCAAGCCATTCGAAGCGCTTTGACCACCTTGATCGCGAGCTTACGCCTATTCGCCCAAAGAGCAAGGCTGCCTCAAAGCCCGGTTGAATATCCCTGCAGCGGCGCCCGCCGGCAAGGAGCTAATTCTGGACATTGCCATATGAAATCGGTCCCCGGACGGGAATTTGCCAAGGAGCGCGACCGGCGCAGCGATGGCGGCGGCCTGTGTCGTCTATGCACTGGTGCAGTTCGTGCGAGGGGGCGGTGAAGAGACGTCACGCCTGCCCGGCGATGGAAGCCTCCAGCAGCGCAATCTCCTCCGCCGTCAGTTCAAACGCCGCATAGACAATCGCGTCGATCTCCCGCTCGGCCCGTTCAATCTCCGCCGTCAGCCGCTTCACTTCGGCGGACGCTTCGGCATGAAACGCCTCCCACTGTCCGCGCTCCTTCACTGGTATCTCGGCCTTGAACGCCCGCTTCACCTCGTCGCGGAAGGCGGCGAAATCCAGCTCCCAGAAATGCTCAAGCTTGCGCGAGATTTTCGCGCCCGCGCCGCCGAGGTCGGGGAGACGGGCGAGGAAGGCTTTTTGTCGCTCAAATCGTTTTTCCGCACCATCCGAGGCTAGCAACGATTTCGCGGCAAGTATTTTTGCGCCCGCCGCTGAGATCGGCGGCAAGGGTGTCATTGATAGATATTGCTCTCGAAGTTCGAGTCGCCAATGACCTCCACGAAGCGCTGAACTTTCGCCAAAAATCCAAAACCAAAATGCCATGCTATTAAGAACGCCAAGCAGAAAATGGTCGCCTACTATTGCAAAGCATTTGTCGTTTATCAGAGCTCCACTTCGGTCAAAACAAAACTTACGACCTTGGGAAATAACCGGATAGAGAATCTTATTCTCTCCGAATTTCGGCTGGTATGCGAGCTGGGCTTGCTGAACCTCAAACCATTCCTGCTCCGTCGCCCGCTTTTCCAGCGCGTCCCTGAACGGCAGCAGCCAGTCGCGGATGGCCGGATAATCGTCGATCTTCACCTTGCCCTTCGACGTGTTGATGAGCCAAAGCCCTTCCGGCTCGACGCGCCAGCGCTTGACGTTTTCGCCCTTCAAAAACGGCTTGAGCAAGTTCGTCGATTTCGGGTCCGCCGCCACAAGCCGATCGCGCGTCGGCGTGTCGATGATGAATGCCTCGTTCAGCCCGGTCTTGATGCCGTAGAGCGGCGCGCCATAGACCTCGCCGAGCGTCTTTTTGCCCTTGACGATCTTGTCGCGCAGGGCGGCGAGCGGAGCGTCTTCGAACTGCCATGAGCCGCCGGTCAGCCGCGCCCTTGGCATGGCGAGCGAACCCGCCTCAAACGCCGCGCCGAGCTCCACCGGCGCACCGTCCTTCACATGCAGAAACCGTAAGTTCCCCGCCCCCGCGCCGTCGATGCCGCCGCGCTTGGTGGCGACGAGAATGGCCGGATAGGTGGTGACGCCTTCAAACACCTGCGTGTCGCCGAAATCCACCACGACTTCCATATCCGTGCGTTCAGACAAATGCAGCCGCAGTTTCTCGCCAGAGCCAGTGCGGAAAAATGTCGAGGACGAGATGAAGCCGAGCCGCCCGCCGGGTTTCAGAATGGAAACGCCCTTCTCGAAGAAATAGGCGTAAAGGTCCGTTCGCTCGTCGGCGACGACATAATTCTTCGCCAGCCACGGCTTGACCGGTTTCAAAAACTCCATCCGCACATAGGGCGGATTGCCGATGACAATATCAAAGCCGCCCTGCGCTTTGACTTCGGGAAACGCTGTGTCCCAGTCAAAAGCGCGGGCATCCGTCGCCTTGTCGTGGATAATGCTGTTGCCCGACCGGATCGTGTGGTCGAGGCTTTGCAGCTGTTTCTGCCGCCGCGCGGTTTTCAGCCACAGCGACAGGCGGGTGATTTCAACGGATTCGACATTCAGATCAACGCCGTAAAGATTGCGTGTCAGGATTTCGTCGAAAATGTCGAAATCGAGTTTGTGCCCCAGCCCGGTCATGCGGTCGGTGACCCGCAGATATTCAGCGGCGAGCGCATCGAATGCGGCCACCAGAAACGCGCCGGAACCGCAGGCGGGATCGACCACGGTCAGGCCGCGCAGCGCGGCAAGATATTGCCTCCAGAAGGCCAGTTCCGCCGCATCGTCGGCAAAGGGCGATGGCGCATCCTTGTCTGCGGGAAATGCGCTGATCCCAGCATGTTTTTCCAAAATCCTTGCTTGCCAGGCGCCAAGCGTTTCGCCAATTGTCCGCTCGACCAGAAACCTTGTAATGCCGTCCGGCGTATAGACGACGCCTTCGCGCTTGCGCTTGTTGGCGGCGGGCGCTTCCGCCTCGCCCTCGCGCAGCTTTTCAATATCGGTGATCGATTGCTCGAACAAATGGCCGAGCACGGTGACCGGCACTTCGCTGGCAAAATCCCAATTTCCGAGCGCTGCCATTTCCTCCGCAAGATGGTCCGGCAGCAGGATGCTGTCGGCAACGGGGTCGGGCGCGAAAAGGCCGCCATTATAGGCAGGAATGTCGCGCGGGCTCCGCCCGCCCTTGTCCACCATGCGGAACAGGCCTTGGAAGTTCGTCCAAATCGGTCGCGGGCTGAATGCGTTGACATTCTCCACCGCCATCTTGAGCAGCTTTTCTTCCATCAGCCGGTTCGCGCCGGCGAAGGCGATGAAGAGAATGCGGTCGAGCAGTTTTTGCGCGACTTCGATGGACGCCGCCAGCGCCAGCCTTGGCCCATCGGCTTCATGCATCAGGAAGCCAAGGAGCTTTTTGCGCAGGTCCTTGTATTGGTCATAGAGCTTGTTGGTAATGTCCTTGAGCTCATTGTCGGAATCGCGCAGCAATTCTTCGGTCTCGCCGCCGAGAAACCTGCGCGCCGACAAAAGCAGCAGGAGCCTGTTCAACTCCTCCGGCTCATGCAGCCGCGTCAGGTCGAAAAGCTCGTAAGCATCGCGGCCCCGGCCAAATCCGTAAAGTCGGATTTCCCTGCAATTCGACACAAGCACCCATTTTGCGCCCGGCACGTCGATGGCATAGTCCCAAGCCTGCTGCACCGGGCTCTTGCCGCGCCCGGGCATGATGGCGTCAAGGTCATTGGTGTCCGCGCCTTTCATTTCCATCGGCGCGATGATCACATCGCGTGCGCCTTCCGGAAAGAAACTGCCCAAGGCGACATCCACCGACCCGCGCCGTATGTTGCGTTCGGTCGCCAGCGAATATTCGCGGTCATGCGCGAATTTCTCGTAGCCGAGAATGACGCCCAAAATCTGATCGATGAAGATCGGACGGACTTCCGTCTCCCTGCGTTTGGAAAAAGCATCGCTCGCCGACAGTTTTGCATAGGACGCCGCCGCTTTGATCTGGGCCTCGGTCGGCGCAATCGCGGTGACCTCAATGCGGCGCTTCAATGCCTTCGTGGCAAACAGCGGCAACCGGGGAAGCCGCGCACGGGCGCGCTTCCCAGCGGGGGACGATGAAGCCGGAAGGTCAAGGCCGGCGGACATGAAGAGATTCATGACAAGAGACTTAAAGGAAGGCAACATGGCCGTCGATACCGGACCCCATGAATAAGCAACAAGTCAACCGCAAAATTGCAATCCGCTGAAGTCCCCCAGCGCCCAGCGCGTTGTGAATAGATTTCCCGCAAAAGGTTGGCAGATACATTTTGGCCGGTTTCGTTCAGCGGCCGTTTTTGCGCCTTTTGCTTGCGAATAGATTTTCCAAAAAACGTTGGCAGATTGAACGCTCGCCCGCTGCGCTTGCCTTTCGCTTTGAAACCCTCTAAAGGCCAGCCCGTTCAAGGTTTGGAACCCGGAAGGGGGCTGAACGGAGGGCCGGTCGCATGACCGTTTGCCGGAAAGGTCCGGCAGCCTCCCGTGTCTCCTCTCTCGACCTTACAGCGTGCTTTCTTCCGCCCTTTCGGGGTCAAAAGAGGTTCGCAGAGGCTTAGCCGCCGGGTCCAAGCGTGATTGAACGGATGGAAGAAAGGCAAAACATGGCACTTTACGAACATGTATTCATGGCGCGGCAGGATATATCGCCGCAGCAGGTCGATGAACTGGTCGCGGCCTACAAGGGCATTATCGAGGCGCATGGCGGTTCTGTCGGGCGCACCGAAAACTGGGGCCTGCGCTCGCTCACCTACCGGATCAAGAAAAACCGCAAGGCCTATTACTCGTTGATGGACATTACCGCGCCCGCCGCGGCAATTGCCGAAATGGAGCGTCAGCAGGGCATCAATGAAGACGTGCTGCGCTTTTTGACCATCAAGGTCGATGCGCATGAGACCGGCCCGTCGGCCATGCTCGCCAAGCGTGACCGCGATGATGACCGCTCCGACCGTCCGGGTGGTTTTGACCGTCCGCGCCGTGACCGCGGCGACCGTCCAGGTGGTGATCGTCCGTTCGCAGATCGTCCACCGCGCCGTGAGCGTCCCGATGAAGCAGTAGCAGGAGCATAAGCCAAATGGTTGATATCAATCAGATTCCAACCCGCCGCCCGTTCTCGCGCCGCCGCAAGACCTGCCCGTTTTCAGGCCAGAACTCGCCGAAAATCGATTACAAGGACGTGCGCCTGTTGCAGCGTTACATTTCCGAGCGCGGCAAAATCGTGCCCTCGCGCATTACCGCGGTCAGCCAGAAGAAACAGCGCGTTCTCGCCCAGGCGATCAAGCGCGCCCGCTTCCTCGGCCTTCTGCCTTACGTTCTGGGATAGAGCATTTCCGCTTTTGATGGAATCATCAAAAGCCAAGGACAATGCTGCAACTCAAAGACCTTTGGCGCATCAGCGTTTCGTTGAAATGCTGGCGCGCCAAAAAACTCCCGGAGGGCGTTCGCGCCCTTCCCTTTCATTTTCAACGGGTTAATGAACCCGAGTTGGGCCGGAAATTTTTTCCGGCTCTAACTGCAAATTGCAGGACAGCGGCATGAACTTCGACACCAAATCCATCGCCATTGGCGTTGCCGCAGGCATTGCGGCAGCGCTTTTGTCCGTTGGTTCAGTGGCGCAGACCGCCCTGTCACTGGTGCTTTTTTTCGTCGCGCCGCTGCCGGTCATGGTGGCGGGACTTGGCTGGGGGCCGGCTGCGGGAATAGCCGCCGTTGCGACAGCATTCCTCGGCGTTGCCGGTTTTGCAAGCGTCTTACCCGCCATCGTTGTCGCTGCCGCCATCACCATTCCGGCTGCCGCCATGGCGTATTTTGCGAGCCTTGCCCGGGCAATGGAAACGGGCGGCATGGACTGGTACCCGCTGTCGGGCGTGCTTTTCCGCACGGCGATATTGGTAGCCGCCGGCTTTGTTCTGATTGGTGTAATCGTCGGTTATGATGCTGAATTTATTCGCTTATTTGCCGATGAAGTAATCCGCCAGCTGCAGGCCGCCGATCCGCAGGCCGTCATTACGGACGCGAACAAGGAGAGCCTGCGCGGCTTGCTTGGCGCTGTTGTGCCATTCCTTCAGCCTGCCACCTGGATGCTCGTTCTACTCGCCAATTTTTACGCGGCGCTTCATGTCGCCCGTCTTTCCGGGCGGCTGGCGCGGCCGCGTGATTTCTGGCCGCGCGATTTGCGCCTGCCGCGCGCGGCGATCACCATTCTTGCGGCGGCGCTGGCGCTCACCTTTGTTGGCGGCACCGTCGGCGCCGTGGCGGCAGTTCCAGCCGGTGCCTTCATGGCCGCATTCATCGTCACCGGAGTTGCCTATTTTCACGCCTCAACGGCGGGCAGGAGCTGGCGCGTGCCGGCGCTTTGGGCCGCTTATCTTTCGATCATTCTCGTCGGCTTTCCTCTCATTGTTTTCCTGTTCGCCGGGTTCTTTGCCGCGGCAAAGCCCGACAATGGAAACTCCGGCTAACTTCACTGACAAGCTAACTTCACTGACCCGCTTAACTCACTGACCCGCTAACTTCACTGAAAGGACAAAATCATGGAAATCATCCTGTTGGAACGTATCGGCAGACTTGGCCACATGGGCGATACCGTCAAAGTCAAGGACGGCTACGCCCGCAACTTCCTGCTTCCGCAAGGCAAGGCGCTGCGCGCCAATGCCGCCAACCGCAAGCGCTTTGAGGCCGAACGCGCTGGTCACGAGGCGCGCAATGCCGAACGCAAGGGCGAAGCCTCTAAAGTTGCCGAGAGCCTTGACGGCAAGTCCTTTGTGTTTGTTCGCTCCGCCGGCGAGACCGGCCAGTTGTATGGTTCGGTTTCGACGCGTGATATTGCAGATCTCATTGTTTCGCAGGGCTATAGCGTCAACCGGAACCAGATTCAGCTGGTCAACCCCATCAAGGCGGTCGGCGTGCATGAACTGGAGATTCATCTGCACGGCGAAGTCAACGTCAAGGTGACGATCAACATTGCCCGCAGCGCCGACGAGGCGCAGCGTCAGGCCAAGGGCGAGAAGCTCGATACCGCCGATGCGATCTACGGCGCCAATGAGAACGAGATCGTTCCCGGCGGCATGGATCAGGGCGAATTCGGCGACGACGAATAGGCGATCCGCATCAATTGAACGGGCGCCCGGTCATCCATGCCGGGCGTTTTTTCTTCGTGCCTGTGGATTACTGTGTTTATCTTTGGGCGGATTGAACGACTCAGGCTGGCGGGCTAGCAGTCGTTGCTCACATTACAGGACATGACATGGCCGAGGCGCTCCGCAAGCTTGAACAAAATGACGCGCTTTATCGCTCGGCGCCGAACAATATCGAGGCGGAGCAGGCGCTGCTTGGCGCAATCCTCGTCAATAACGATGCGTTTTACCGGGTTTCGGATTTTCTGAAGCCGCAGCATTTTTTCGAGCCGCTGCACCGCAAGATCTATGATGTCGCCGCGGACCTCATCCGGCTCAACAAGACGGCCAACCCGGTGACCATGAAGACCTTTCTTCCGGCCGAGGAGAAGGTCGGCGACATGACGGTCGCGCGCTATCTGGCGCGGCTGGCGGCGGAAGCTGTCACCATCATCAATGCGGAGGATTACGGCCACGCGATCCACGATATGGCGATCCGCCGCGCCCTGATCACCATCGGCGAAGACATGGTCAACATCGCCTTTGACGCGCCAGTCGACATGATCCCCCGGCAGCAGATTGAGGATGCCGAGCGACGCCTGTTCGAATTGGCGGAAACCGGGCGGTATGATGGCGGATTTGAGGCCTTCACGGATGCCGTGAAAAACGCGATCCAGATGGCGAGCGCGGCGCATCAGCGGGATGGCCACCTGTCGGGCATTTCCACCGGAATTCATCGTCTCGACGGCATGATGGGCGGGCTGCAGGGATCCGATCTCATCATTCTCGCCGGGCGTCCGGGTATGGGAAAGACGTCGCTCGCCACCAACATCGCATTCAATATTGCCGCCGCTTATGAACCGGTTCCCCAAGCCGATGGGTCGATGAAAGCGGCCAACGGTGGCGTGGTCGGGTTTTTCTCGCTTGAAATGTCATCCGAACAATTGGCAACACGCATCATTTCGGAACAAACGGAAATCTCTTCTTCGAAGATTCGCCGCGGTGAAATTACCGATGCGGATTTTCGAAAGTTGATCGGTTGTGCTGAAATGATGCAGAAAATCCCACTCTATATTGACCAGACCGGCGGCATTTCAATCGCTCAGCTAGCAGCGCGCGCACGCCGATTGAAGCGCCAGCGCGGGCTGGATGTATTGGTCATTGACTACGTGCAATTGATGCAGGGTTCGTCCAAGCGGGCGTCCGAAAACCGGGTGCAGGAAATTACCGAAATCACGACCGGTCTGAAGGCGTTGGCGAAAGAACTCAACGTGCCGATCATCGCCCTTTCCCAACTTTCGCGCGCGGTTGAAAGCCGCGACGACAAGCGCCCGCAACTCTCGGACCTTCGCGAATCCGGTTCGATCGAACAAGACGCCGATGTTGTCCTCTTTGTTTTTCGTGACGAGTATTATTTGCGCAACAAGGAACCAAAGCCGGGTACCGCGGAATATCTGACATGGGAAACTGACATGAATAACGCGCGCGGCAAGGCCGAGGTGATCATTGGCAAGCAGCGGCATGGCCCAACCGGCATGGTGCCTCTTGCCTTCCAGGCGGAGTTCACCCGGTTTACCGACCTTGCTGAAGACCAGTATCTTCCAGACCGGCACTTTGAGTAGGCGCTTGCCCGGAACAATCACAACGCGGGGTGTCGATGCTGACCTGGCCGGAGGCCGGTTGACCGTCAATCTTTCATCAATTGTCCAAAACTGGCGCAAGCTTGACGCATTGTCAGCGCCAGCGCGCGCCGCAAGCGTCGTCAAAGCAGATGCCTATGGCCTGGGCGCCCTGCCCGTGGTGAAGGCGCTGTACACGGCCGGCTGCAGAGATTTTTTTGTCGCTTTCGCCCATGAAGGCGCGATGATACGGCCTGTGGCGCCTGAGGCACGCGTTTTTGTCTTGAGTGGCGCATTTGCGGCAAGCGGGAGGACATGTTTGCAGCATCGGCTGATTCCATTGCTGGGGTCAGTTGAGGACGTTCGAAACTGGATTTCGGAAGGTTCTGGAAGTTCACCCTTCGGACTAAATATTGACACGGGCATGAACCGGCTTGGCTTGACCATCCAAGAAGCGCTGGATCTGTCGGGAAGGCTTGATCACTTGAGACAGTCCGGTCTTTGTCACATCATGAGCCATCTTGCGTGCGCCGATGATCAGCCGCATCCAAAAAACAGCGAACAACTTGAGCATTTTCAACGTGTTCGCACGGCTTTCTGCGGAATCGAGTCAAGCTTTTGCAATTCGGCAGGGATTTTCTTGGGCGGGGACTATCTTTGCAATATCACACGGCCGGGCATTGCGCTTTACGGCGGCGAAGCGGTCAACGATATGGCCAACCCGATGCGCGTCGCCGTTACGGCGGAGACAAAGATCGTTCAGATTCGCCAGGCAAAGGCCGGTGAGACCGTCAGCTACGGGGGGGCGGTGACCTTGCGGCGGGATACGGCAATTGCAGTTTGTGCGACCGGTTATGCGGACGGGTATCCACGGTCTTGCGGCGCTGGCGTCTTGCTGAGATCGCAAATGCCGGCGGCCGCGTCAGGGTTTGTGGCGTCGTGCAAGGTTCAGCTCTTGGGGCGTGTGACGATGGATATGATGATGTTCGACGTTACCGACGTTCCCGATTCTGAAATCAAGGCGGGTGACTACATCGAGCTATTCGGGCCCAATGTCAGGTTGGACGACGCAGCAAGGTCAGCGGGAACCATTGGCTACGAGCTGTTGACGTCGCTTGGAAAACGTTACAACCGCCGTTACGTTTCGGAGGCCGTTTAGTGGCCAAAGCGCGCCTTTCCTTCATTTGCCAGAACTGCGGCGCTGTCCA
>JANNRN010000067.1:0-1526 GCA_031401375.1 Phyllobacteriaceae bacterium
CCCGATCCGCCCCGGCAGGCGCGACAGAAACCATCCGCCGCCAACATCGGGAAACAATCCGATGCCGGTCTCGGGCATGGCGAACATCGTCAATTCGCTCGCCACACGGTAGCGGCACGGCATGGCAATGCCGGCGCCGCCGCCCATGACGATGCCGTCCATGAAGCAAATGGTTGGTTTTTTGAACTCAAACAACAGATGGTTCATGCCATATTCGGTGCGGAAGAAATCGCGCGCCTCGTGCCCGTCGCCCTTAAGGCTTTCAAACAAAACGCGGATATCGCCGCCCGCGCAAAAGCCGCGGCCCTCGCCATGATCAATGATGATCGCGCCAATGTCCGGATCCGTCCGCCACGACTGCAGCGCGGCGATGATGCTGCGGCACATGTCGAGCGTCAGCGCGTTGAGCGCCTTCGGCCGGTTCAAGGTGATGTGACCGCAGCCGCTGTCGCTCCTGGTGATGACATCTTGCGTGCTCATTGGCGCATCAGCTCGCGCGCAATGATCACCCGCATGATCTCGTTGGTGCCCTCAAGGATGGAATGCACCCGAAGGTCGCGGTAAATGCGCTCAATCGGGAAATCCCGGAGATAGCCGTAGCCGCCATGCAGCTGCAGCGCCCGGTCCGCCACTTGCATGCCGGTATCGGTGGCAAGGCGCTTGGCCATTGCGGAAAATCGCGTCGCGTCGGGTGCGGACGCGGTGACCTTCTCCGCGGCAAGGTAAAGCAGCGCGCGCGCGGCCTGCAGTCCGGTTTCCATGTCGGCAAGCGTGAACTCGCTCGCCTGAAACCCGGCAATGGGCCTGCCGAATTGGCGGCGCGAACGCGTATAGTTTATCGCCTCGTCAAGGCAGCGCTGCGCGCCGCCAAGCGAGCACGCGCCGATATTGATGCGCCCGCCATCGAGCGCCGTCATCGCGATCTGAAACCCCTGACCCTCCGCGCCAACGAGATTTTCGGCAGGCACGCGCACGCCGTCCAGATGCACCAGCGCGGTCGGCTGCGAGTGCCAGCCGAGTTTGCGCTCCTGCGCGCCAAAGGACACGCCCGGCATATCCTTCTCGATCACCAGACAGGAAATGCCCTTGGGTCCGTCCTCTCCGGTGCGCACCATGGTGAGGTAGAGATCATTCTCGCCCGCACCGGAGATGAACGCCTTGGAGCCGGTGACGACGTAATGCGCGCCATCGCGCACCGCCCGCGTTTTCAAAGCCGCCGCGTCGGAACCCGATCCGGGCTCGGTCAGGCAATAGCTCGCGAGCTTGTCGCAGGTGACAAGTGAAGGCAGATATCGCGACTTCAGCGCCGGACTGGCGAAACGGTCGAGCATCAGGCATGCCATGTTGTGGATCGAGATGAAGGCCGATGTCGAGGGACAGCCATGGGCCATCGCCTCCATGATCAAGGCAGACTCCAGCCGCCCAAGGCCCGAACCGCCCGCCTCCGGCGAAACACAGATGGCGCCGAAGCCGAGTTCCGCCGCCGCTTTGACGGTATCGCGCGGGAAAATGCATTTCTCGTCCCA
>JANNRN010000068.1:0-9926 GCA_031401375.1 Phyllobacteriaceae bacterium
GCCCATCGCCGTTTCGCGCTCGGCGTGATGTCCGGGCGGACGCGCCGCGACAAACGCATTGTCCGCGGATCCCTCAAACACCGCATCCACCGCCGCATTCGCCGCGCCGATGGCATGCATCACCGCCTCAAAACTCATCGGACTCGCCACCGTATCCGCATCCACCCGCGCCAGCCCCTCCTGCGGGATCGACGCGGCGACCTTGGCCATAAACTCCTCCGGATGCGCCAGCAGCACCGATTCCTCCGAGCCGCGCGGGGATTGGACGCGCGTCAGCGCGTTGAAATCCTCATGCTCGAGCGCCTTGAGCAGCGCGCGCAGGCGCTCGGGGCGCTCGGGGTGGCCGGGCGGGGTGAGGTGTTCGAGATAGATCGGGTGGGTGTAGAGGTTTGTGGTCATGGGGCGGGAGCATAACGAGGAAGCGGCCTGAATGCATCCCGAGAGTTGCTGCCGTGCTCATCAAGTCGAGACTGCCGGCCGCCCCCTCACCCAGTCCATCGCCTTCTGCCCAAGTTCACGGAACTTGTTCGACGCTTCGTTAAGCCGCTGCATCCAGACGGCATCAGGCACCTGGCCTTCGATGACTTTGAAATAGACACTCATCAGCGCGGCGATGGCGAACGGCTCCAGGAGCGCGGCCTTGAATGCCCAGGCGAAAACGATGGCGAGGACAAAGGCCCAGCCGCCCAATTGCCCAGGATAGTAATAGAGAAGCCCGGCGGCGGGGGCGATCATGAACAGGAACACCAGGATCGAGATGATCCACATGAAAACCGACAGCCAGATCGCGTTTTTCAGCATGGTCTTGCCGTTTTGCGCATAAAGCACGATGCCGGTTTGCGCGCTCTCCCACGGGTTTTGACTCTCGGTTTTGATGTTGTAGCCGAGGATGATCTCATCAACGTAGGTGAGCGACATGCGAATGACCGAGTTGATGAAACTCACCAAACCGTTGAGGCCCGGGATCGGAATGAACGCGGCAATGCCGCCGAGCAGACCCGTCAGCGTGCGGATGACGCCCTTGATCAGCTGATCGAGCGCAAACAGCACATTGGTCTCGACAAACCGCTCGCTGACCACCTGCCTTGCGTAAGTGATCTGGCCTTGCCCGCCCGGCACTTGGCGGCCCTCGATGAGATGGACCATCACCGCAATATGACCGGCCTTCACGACATAAAGCACATATTCGCGAATCCAATAGACCACGACGGAGACGAGGCCGAAACCGGCGACTGCGCCCCAGACGGCAAATGTGCCTTGCGCATTCGGGTCGCTTGAAATGTTTCCAACGCCATAGCCGATCACGCCGCCAGTGCCGGTCGCGATGATGTAGGCGATGGTGATGCCGAAGAAGACGATCATCCGGAACAGGATGAACGGAAAGGTTCTGGCCATCAGGCCAAAGGTTTTGCCGATTTCAAAATCCCACATGAGAATCATCCCCGCGCCAAGTTGCGCGCCCCCGACGCGATTTAGCCGAGATCGGGAATGGCGGCAATGTTGATTGGTGTTGACATCGTTGACAACGAACAGCGACCACCGCCATTTGAATGGCGAAGCGCAATCGTATAAACCCACGACAGTGGACCCTCTTATGCGTGATTTTCAGACCGAGATTTTGAAAAGGAGAGGATCATGAAACAAGCTCTGATTCAAGTTCGGCGGGACGAAGAAGCGGCCTTTGCGGAAGCGATTGACCGCGCCAAGCAGGCAATGCGCACCGGGATACCTTCCGATCCGCTTGCCACCTTCACTTTCAGTTCCGCAGCGCAGTTATTCTCCGTCTTCACAGTGAAGCGCTTCGAACTAATTGAGCATTTGCAGAAGATCGGCCCCTCGAGCGTGCGCGGGCTGGCGCGGTCATTGGGGCGGGATGTGCGGCGGGTGCATGATGATGTGGTGGTGCTGATTGACTGGGGCATTGTCGAGCGCAATGACGCAGGCAAAGTTTTTGTGCCGTACGATGTGATTCATGCCGGGTTTGACCTTCGAGCGGCGGCTTGACGTTCAGCGTTCAATCAATTCCGTCGCCGCAATCCTGATCCCAAAGCCTTCCAGCCCGACATAATGCCGTTCACGCGAGGCAATCAGCCGTATCGAGATGACGCCGAGATCCTTGAGGATTTGCGCGCCAAGGCCGATTTCGCGCCATTCGCTCTCGCGGGCCTCCGCCTCGGCATGGTCCTCCCCGCCAATGGCCTGACGGCTGCGTGACTGATGGCCGACGCCGACCGAACCCTCGCGCAAATAAACAATGATGCCACGCTTTTCGCGGCCCATTTTCAGCATGATGGCGGCCAGTTCCTGCGGCTTTCCGAAGACGTCCATCGCCACATTTTCCGAGTGCAGCCGCACCGGAACTTCCTCACCATCGCGGATATCGCCATAGACCACCGCCAAATGCTGCATCGGGTCCCATGGCAGGGAATAGGAGTGCGCCTCGGCGGGACCGCCATCGGTTTCAATCTGGAAGGTCGAGATGCGCTGGATCAGCGTTTCCTTGCGCTGGCGATAGGCGATCAGGTCGGCGACAGAAACCTGTTTCAGGCTGTGATCTGCCGCAAAACGTGCAACCTGCGGACCGCGCATGACGGTGCCGTCGTCGTTGACCAGTTCGCAGATCACGCCGATTGGCGGCAGATTGGCAAGTTTGCACAGGTCCACGGCAGCTTCGGTGTGGCCCGAGCGCATCAGCACTCCGCCTTCGCGCGCGATGAGCGGGAAAATATGGCCTGGACGAACAAAGTCCGCAGCGCCGGAATTCGGATTGGCGAGATTGCGGGCGGTGAGCGTGCGATCCTCGGCGGAGATGCCGGTGGTCGTTCCGTGCTTGTAGTCCACAGTGACCGTGAATGCCGTTGTATGCGCCGAGTCGTTTTCTGCGACCATGGGCTGAAGGTTCAGGCGTTTTGCTTCCTCACGCGGCATCGGCGTGCAGACGATGCCGGACGTGTGGCGCACGATGAAGGCCATTTTTTCCGGCGTGCAGTGAACGGCGGCCACGATCAAATCGCCCTCGTTCTCGCGTCCGTCATCATCGGTAACGACAACGATTTCGCCCCGCTCAAAGGCGCGTATGGCGTCGACGACGCGTTTTTGGTCATAGTTCATCGGGGTTTACTCACGAGCGGCCCGTTTGGCCGCGATGGCGCAGATAATGGTCGGCGATAGCGCATGCAACCATGGCCTCGCCAATCGGAACCGCCCGGATGCCGACGCATGGATCATGGCGGCCCTTGGTGATGACCTCGACCTCATTGCCGTCAGAGTCAATTGATTGGGTGGGAATGAGCATGGATGACGTCGGTTTGACGGCGAAGCGTGCGACAATTGGCTGACCGGTCGAAATGCCGCCGAGAATGCCGCCGGCATGGTTCGACAAGAATACCGGTTTGCCGTCATTGCCGGCGCGCATTTCGTCGGCGTTTTGAACACCCGTCAACCGCGCCGCGTTGAACCCTTCGCCGATTTCGACGCCCTTGACGGCGTTGATTGACATGAGATGACCGGCAATATCCTGATCGAGCTTGGCATAGATCGGCGCGCCGAGCCCCGCAGGCACATTATCTGCGACGATTTCAATGACGGCGCCAATCGAGGAACCTTTTTTGCGAATGCCGTCAAGATAGGCCGCGAACTCATCGACTGATGCGGCGTCTGGCGAGAAGAACGGATTGTTGGCGACTTCGCTCCAGTCCCACCGGCTGCGGTCGATGGTCTTTTCACCCATCTGGATCAAAGCGCCGCGCACCAGCATGCCGGGGACCACCTTGCGCGCCAAGGCTCCCGCTGCCACCCTTGCCGCCGTTTCGCGTGCGGACGAGCGTCCGCCGCCACGATGGTCGCGGATGCCGTATTTGGCGTCATAGACATAATCGGCGTGACCGGGGCGGTAGCGCTTGGCAATCTCGCTGTAATCCTTCGAGCGCTGATCGGTGTTTTCAATCATCATCGAAATCGGCGTGCCGGTCGAAACCATGGTGACGCCGTCTTCTTTCATCATGACGCCCGACAGCACCTTGACCTGATCGGCTTCCTGGCGCTGCGTGGTGTATTTGGACTGGCCGGGGCGCCGTTTGTCGAGATAGGCCTGGATCTCGCCTTCCGAAAACTCGATCCCGGGAGGGCATCCATCAACCACGCATCCGAGCGCAATCCCGTGGCTTTCACCCCAGGTCGTCACACGAAAAAGATGGCCAAAGCTATTGTGCGACATGCGCAAAAACCCCATGTTGGTGGGCGTGTTCTATTTGCCTTAACCCTTTGATGTCAAACAGCCGGATAAATCCTCTTCCGGACAATTTGCAGCAAAGTTTTTGACACAATCCTTGTGTCTAAGGAGTCGCACGACAGAAATCTTGAAGAAAGCCGTCAGGCTCACCAAACAGGGACGATCGGAAGGAATGGAAATGCTGAAGAATGCAATGTTTTTGATCGCTGCCATGCTGTTTGCGCTGCCGAACACAGCCCTTGCGGACGAAATCGAAGGCAAGATCGAGTCAATCGATGAAACCAACCAGACCCTCAGACTGGACGACGGGTCGGAGTACAAGCTCCCTGGTGAGTTCGACTATTCGGTCATCGAAAAGGACATGAAGGTGATGATCGTTTTCGACATGTCCGGTAGCGACAAGATGGTGACCGATATCGAACTGGCGGAGTAGGGAGCCTGCGCGCAGACTCCCGCCGCTTCGGCGATTTTCCTGACAAATCAACAAACTTCCGGTCAGCGCACGTCCACGTTGACCGGCACTCTGTGTGTTTCCTTCGACGGGCTCGATTCCCAGCGCCGGTAGTTGAAATAGATCACGCCGTTGTCGTTGCCGCGGAATCCCTTTTTCGACGCATAGATGATTCGAAATCCCTTGGTCAGGCGCCCGTTGCAATGATCTTTTGCGCCATTCTTTCCACTTGCCCATTCAACGCGCAAGGTGCCGTTGGCGGGCTGTTTGAAGCTTACATCGGGCTTGCCGGCGCTCCCGCAAGTGGATTTGTCGTAAACATTCACAAAGCCAAGAGTCACCGTTCGGCCTGACTGAACTTTCATTGTTTCGGCGGCAACGGCCGCTCCGCACGAGATAATTGCCGAAAGCGCAGCCAGCCTCAAAGTCTTCCAATTGATCATTTCCGCCCCTCCCCCTTCAAGTCACGGCCTTGCACGTCAATACTGAAAATGCAAGTTAAAATTGTATATGACCGGCTCATCGTCAAACCCAGCCCAGCAGCCCGTGTTCCATCTTCAGCACACGATCCTGAAATATCTCGATCTCCGCGGCTTGCCTGGCCGGTATGCCGTTCACGACATGGAACAGCACCCGTATGACACCGCCATGGGTGACGCAAACGGTGCGCTGCGTCACTGATTTCAGCCACAATTCAACGCGCCCGGCCATCAGGGCGTAGGTTTCCGCCTCCGTTCCCGGCGGCAGGAAGTTCCACTTGTCAGTGCGCCGGGCGCGGAGAAGTTCCGGGCTCATCAGGGAGATTTCCTTGATGGTAAAGCCCTGCCAATCGCCGAAATGCACTTCAAGGAGTTGCCTGTCGGTGCGATATCCGTCCGGCGCAAGGCCCATGCCAGTGCGAATCCGCGCCATGGTTTCACGCGTTCGCGTCAGCGGGCTGGCGACAAAATCGAAGTCCTGCGGCCGTTGGATCAATCGGTTCAAGATCAGGCCGTTGCCATCGGCCTGTGCGCGGCCATTTTCGTTCAAGTCCGTGTCAAACTGACCCTGAAGGCGCTTTTCGACATTCCACAGCGTTTCGCCATGGCGCGAAAAATAGATCAGCGGCTTGTCGGCATAGGGCAAGGATGATCAGTCCTTGACGACTGAAATGTCCGGCGCATCGACTGCTTTCATGCCGACAACGTGATAGCCTGAATCGACATGCATGATCTCGCCGGTCGTGCCGCGCGAAAGGTCCGACAACAGAAACATCGACGCATCGCCGACTTCCTCGATGGTCACGGTCCGGCGCATCGGCGCGTTGTATTCGTTCCATTTGAGAATATAGCGGAAATCGCCGATGCCCGAGGCGGCGAGCGTCTTGATAGGACCGGCGGATACGGCGTTGACGCGAATGTTCTTCGGGCCAAGATCGACCGCCAGATACTGCACGCTCGCTTCAAGCGCTGCCTTGGCGACGCCCATCACATTGTAGTTCGGCATGACTTTTTCGGCGCCATAATAGGTCAGCGTCAGCATCGAGCCGCCATCGCTCATCAGCTTCTCGGCCCGGCGGGCGACCGCGGTGAAGGAGTATACCGAGATGAGCATGGTTTTGGTGAAGTTGCCTTCGCTCGTGTCCACGTAGCGGCCGGTCAACTCGTCCTTGTCGGAAAACCCGATGGCGTGCACAAGGAAATCGAGCTTGCCCCAGATGCGCTCGATCTCGGCAAAAACGGCATCGATGGTCTCTGCGTCGGCCACGTCGCAATGCCCGACAAGCTTGGCGCCAAGCTCCTCGGCCAATGGTCCCACGCGCTTCTTCAGTGCATCACCTTGCCATGTGAAGGCAAGTTCCGCGCCCTGATCGGCGCATGATTTGGCAATGCCCCAAGCGATTGACCGGTTGTTGGCGACACCCATAATGAGGCCGCGCTTGCCCTTCATCAGGCCATTTCCAGCGGTCATGCCGCGACTCCCGACTAAATTGATTGCGCCCTATTGCACAGGCTCGACCCCGCTTCAAGCGCCATGAGCCAAGCCGTGCTTCAGAAAAACCCGGTGGATGTTATCTCGCTGCCGAGAAATGCCTCAAGATCCGCATCCCGCTCATTCGGCAGCATGATGCGCACATGCACGAAGAGATCGCCATGTCCCGTATCCGGTTTCGGCATGCCCTTGCCGCGCAAACGCAACACCTTGTCCGAACTTGACCAGGCGGGAACCATGATTGCGATTTTTCCGGTGAGCGTGTCGACGGGCGTTTTCGCGCCGAATACCGCCTGTTTCAGCGAAACCGGCAAATCGTAATGAAGGTCGTATCCCTCGCGCCGGTAGGTGGCGTGCGGGCGTATGTGAATCGTTGCCAGCGCATCGCTGCGTTTGCCAAGCCGGTCGGCGTTTCCTTGCCCGCGAAGGCGGATCACTTGCTTGTCTTCAGTGCCGCGCGGCAGTTTTACGGCCAGTTTGCGGCCATCGGAGAACTTGGCCTCGACCAGCGCTTCGCGTGCGACCTCCTCCAGCGTCACGTGAAGATCGAAGCTGAAATCCGCCACGCGGGATTGCGCTGCTTCACGCGCGGCATTGCCGAACGAGGAGCCAAAGAACTCACGCAGCATCTCATCGCCCGCCGAAAAGCTCGAGCGCGCCGAACGGGCGCCGCCGGCGCGGCCCATGTCAAAGCCAGGATGCCGCGGCTTGCCCGCATTATCGATTGCGCCTGAATCAAACTGCCGGCGCTTGGCCTTGTCGCCAAGTATCTCATAGGCCTGATTCGCCTCGGCGAAGTGTTCCTTGGCCTTCGGGTCGTCCGGATTCTGGTCCGGATGAAATTTCTTTGCGAGCTTGCGGAACGCCGACTTGATCTCATCGGCATCCGCATTTTTGTTGACGCCCAATACCGTATAGGGATTGCGCATGGGATCGGCCTTTCGCGATCAATCGCAGTTAACAGTCAGTTAACGCGCTATATGGCGATTCACCGGTCAATTGCCAGCGATTTAACCAGATGCGGTTAAGGTCACCTCAAAGCGGACCAAAGGAAAGCATTGACCATTCTCCGGCTTGGCTGAGGCAAGCCTTGCCGGAAAACAGCGCGATACCCTCGAAACTCTCCCGCGAGGTTTCGAACTGACGGCAAATGCCTGTCTGGTCCTTGGCTTCAACGATGTGCGTGACCGCTCCGCGGCTGCCGGTATTCTGATTGACCCAGGCAATGGGCTGACCCGCGATGGCGCCAAGATCAGCGGAAGTCACGGCGTTTTTCACCGTGATCTCATCTGACAATTGATTGCTGTCCATCTGCCGGGATACTGAACCTGTCACCAAGCCAGGGTCGGATTCGGCCTTTTTCAAAATTCCGCCGGTCATGCCGCAACCCGAAAGCAGGCATGCCAACAAAATGCTTGGCCAACGCCCATGCAAATTCCACCGCGATGCGCTATCACCGCGGAAACAACGCGACACTGACAAATCACCCAAAGACCAGATCCCAACCCACTAACGGAACCCCTCGGAACAATCATGACCGATACAGAGTTAACAATCGGTGACTTCACGGCGCAGTCAGAACCCTACAAACTGTTTGCGCATTGGCTGAAGGACGCGACGGCATCCGAACCAAACGATCCGAATGCGGTGGCGCTGGCGACGGTGGATCCGGCGGGCTTGCCGAACGTGAGAATGGTGCTGCTGAAGGGCTTCGACGAAAACGGTTTCGTCTTCTACACCAATTTTGAGAGCCAGAAGGGCGAGGAAATACTCTCGTCAATGAAGGCTGCAATGTGCTTTCACTGGAAGTCCCTGCGCCGTCAGGTGCGGGTGCGCGGCGGCGTTGAAGTCGTGAGCGACGCGGAAGCGGATGAATATTACACAACCCGCCCGCGCGGCAGCCGCATCGGGGCATGGGCGTCAAAACAGTCCCGTCCTCTTGAAAGCCGGTTCGCACTGGAGAAGGCCGTGGCGGAGTACACGGCCCGATACCCGATTGGCGAAATTCCGCGCCCCGCGCATTGGTCCGGCTTTCGCATCCGCCCGTCGAGCATTGAATTCTGGCATGATCGCCCGTTCCGCCTGCACGACAGGGTCGAGTTCAACCGCGAAGGCGATGAATGGTCGAAGCGGCGCCTCTATCCGTGAAAGTCAGAGACCTTTTTGAGAATTCGCCCGGCTGAGTCAACTGGTGCGGTTTTCGAGTATCGGAGCGGAGCGAACTCGTGTTCGTGAGCACCGGAAGCGCAGAGAATTGCATCAGATGGCCAGCCAGGTGGATTTATCAAAAGGTCTCTCAGCCCTTCTTGCGATTCATGAAGGCCATGAATGCCTCGCGCGCCTCATTTGAGCGCAAGCGCTCGCTAAACAGTTTTTCCTCCTCGTGAATGCGGGCGATGATGGTCTCGGGCGGCGGTTTCATCAAGCGTCTGGCAATTTGCAGGGCTTCGGGCGCACGCGCGGCAACGCGTGCGGCAAGGCTCAGCGTTGACGCTTCCAACTCATCTTCGCTGGCGAGCGCGTGAATCAATCCGGCGCGCAATGCCGCTTCCGCGGTGAAATCATCGCCAAGCGCCAGAAGCGCAAATGCCCGCTGATGGCCAACTATTGCCGGCATGAGCAGACTGGAGGCTGCCTCCGGCACAAGTCCCAGATCAACAAACGGCGTGCGGAACACGGAGCGCGCCGTCGCCAGCGTCAAGTCGCAGTGCAGGTGAATTGTCGTGCCAATGCCGATCGCCAATCCGTCGACGCCCGAGACGACCGGCTTTTTCAGCCGCGCCAGGCACTCAAGGAAATTGATGACTTCCGGCATTTCTCCGCCGCTTGTCGCATAGGTCAAAAAATCCTGCATGTCATTGCCGGCAGAAAAGGCGCCGGGGACGCCGAGAAATACGTGGCAGCGAACAGCCGCATCGGCTTCGGCGTTTTCCAGACCGAGACGCATGGCGTCATACATGGCGCGCGTGATGGCGTTTTTCTTGTCAGGCCGGTTGAGCCGGATGATCTGGACCGCGCCTTCGCGAGAGATTTCAACATGTTGTGACATCGGCCTGCCTTCTTGATTCAAGCGCTTTGAAGTGCGGCGTCGGCGCCGTTCAATACGATCTCGGCGCCGTTTTCGATGCGGTCACGCAGGCCCGCGCTTTCTGTCAGGACATTCTTTGCAAAGAAACGGAACAGTGCAACGCGGCCCGCGTCGCCCCCGGCCAGCGCGCCTTTGGCCAAGTATACCCCGGCCGCCACGTTCGCCAGCAGCCGCAAGTAGGGTGT
>JANNRN010000069.1:0-3891 GCA_031401375.1 Phyllobacteriaceae bacterium
AATTGGTGAGCGCATTTTCCGAACTCCTGTTTTAACCTCCCTCATGTTGAGGCAATCAGGTCTTACGCCGCTGTTGCCGCCAGCGGCAGCCGCAGGATTGCGCAAGGGGGCTGCAATAGTGCATGCTCGCTTCATGTTCGACTGGGACGATCTGAAATATTTTCTCGCCGTCGCCCGCCATGGCAGCACGATTGCGGCGGGCAAGGCGCTGGGCCTCAGCCAATCCACCGTGCAGCGGCGGCTCAGCGAGCTGGAGCGCCGTCTGAACCGCAAGCTGGTGACGCGCGAAATCACCGGCTATCGCCTGACGGACTATGCCAAGGAATTGCTACCCTTTGCCGAGCGCGTCGAGGCGGCGGTCGTCGAGCTTGAGCGTCACGTCAAAGACCAGACCCGCGATCTGACGGGCGTGATCCGCGTCACCTGCCCGGAGCCGGTTGTGCGCATCCTGACCAAATCCGCGCTGTTTGAGCGGTTTTACGCGCGCTATCCGGCGCTGCACATCAAATTTGTCGCCAGCGACCGCTATGTTGACCTCTCCAAGGGAGAGGCGGATGTCGCCTTCCGTTCAGGCGACACCGACGACGAGCTTGTCGGGCGCAAAGTGGCTGAATCACTTTGGGCGGTCTATGCGAGCAAATCCTTCATCGAACAATTTGGCAGGCCGTCAAGCATTGAGGAGATCAAGAATTTCCCGATTGTCGCCTTCGCGGAGCAGCTCAGCGCGCACCGTTCGCTTGTCTGGCTCAAGGAAATAGCGCCTCAGGCTAATATTGCGGCGCGCAACACGAGCGTGCTTGGGCTGGTCGCGGCGATCAAAACCGGCATCGGCATCGGCGCCATCCCCAAAGCGCTTGGCGATGCGGAGCCTGAACTCATCAACGTGCTCGGCCCAGTCCGTGAATTGACGCGGGATTGGCGGCTGCTCGCCCATCCTGATCTGCGCCATACGCCGCGCGTGGCGGCGTTTTTCGATTTTGTCATTGAGGAAAAGGCGCTGCTTGGGAAGATATTGTCGGGTTAGAAATTAGATCGCATTGCGCAGGCACAATTTTAAGGCTTTGCTTGACCCACATCAATCATTGCGCGGCGGTGTTCCTCAGCTGCTCGTGAGCAATACGCGCTGCCTCACGCGCTTTCGATATCCTTGCGATGCCGCTTGGCCACAGGTTCGGATTTCGGATAGGCGTCGCCGCGCTCGGTTTGCCGCTTGCGCGCCACGGCTTCAACCGCGGCGGCAAGCGCCGGGTTTGCCTGAATCAAGCGATGGAATTCTTCCGCCTCGAGTTTCAGCAATTCGCAGTTTCGCGCGGCGATGATTGTGGCGGTGCGCCGCTGCTGCTTGCGCAAAAGCGCAATCTCGCCAAAAAAGTCGCCTTCTTTCAGCTCGATCGGGCGACCGGCCAGTTCAACGCGGACCAAACCCGACGCGATGAAATACATGCCGTCGGCGCGATCACCCTTTTGCATGATGGTCGCGCCTTCAGCATAGCGCTTGGCATGCAGGATACTCACGAGATTTGCGATTGTCTTGGCGTCGAGATGGGCGAAAACCGGGACGCGCGCCACCAGGCCGAAGCTCACAACAAACTGGCTGCGCCTTATCTCCTGGTGGAACCCGGTCGCAATGATGCCAATCGGCAGTGCAAAAAACAGAATGCCGGTCACCATGGTGAGCCCGGCGATAATTTTGCCAACGACGCTGACCGGCACAACATCGCCGTAGCCGACAGTCGAAATGGTCACGATGCCCCACCACATCGCACGCGGAATGCTGCCGAAGTTCTCTGGCTGGAGATGACCCTCGGCGGCGTACATCAAGGCAGAAGCCAGCATCAGGAGGCCGCCGAACAACACTGCGCTGCCAAACAGCGGACGCCACTCGAGCGCCAGGACCCTGCCAATCGAAACAAGCGCGGGTGAATAGCGCGCAAGCCGGAAAAACCGGATCATGCGCAAGACCCTGCTGATGGCAAAGCCGGGACCGAAAAGAATATCCAGCAGGATGGGCACCAATGAGATGAAGTCAATGATCATCATCGGGGTAAGCGCATAGCGCACGCGGCCCGAACGGCTTGGCTCATCCGTGTAAGCGGGATGATCGGGCGCGGTCCAGATGCGGGCGACATATTCAACGACAAAAAATACGCCGCAGGCAATGTCGAAGCCGAGAAGCCATCGGCCATAGACGCCCGATATCTCCGGGACGGTCGAGAGGACGGCGGCTGTCACGTTGGCGACAAGGATCAACAGCAGGGCAACGTCAAATATCTTGGCCAGGATATCGCCGCGCGGACCAAGCTCAATGATCTCGTAGACGCGATGACGCAGACCATTCTTGTGTGACAGCGCAACCACGATTGTTCTCCAGAAACCCGCAGTACCGCGCTCAGTCAGGGGACTTCGCGTCAGGCATGCCCCGCCGTGGCGCTGAGGCGCGCCGGATCAATGCCCATCGCCCCAAGCACGCGGCCATAGGTCAGCGACATGTCGGCGCCGAAAAGGATGTTTTCCGTCGCGCGGCACGTCAGCCAGCCATTTTCGGCGATTTCCGCCTCAAGCTGGCCGGACGACCAGCCCGCGTAACCCAGCAGCATCAGAACCTGCCTTGGACCCCTTCCCGCCAGAATTGCCCGCAGAATGTCGACCGTCGCCGTCAGACAAATGTCTTCCGAGACCGGCATGGTCGATCCGACCATGTAATCATCGGAATGAATGACGAAGCCGCGGCTCTTGTCGACCGGACCGCCATTGCGAACCGGAAAATCGCGGGTCTTTTCGGGAAGTTTGATGACTTCTTCCTCCCGCACAACACCAAGCTGGAGCAGAATTTCCGGGAAAACAATGGGTTGGGCCTGATTGATGATGAACCCCATGGCGCCGTCATCGCTATGGGCGCAAACATAGATGACCGAACGCGCAAACCTGTCGTCGCCCATGCCCGGCATGGCGATCAGAAAATGGTCGTTCAGGAACCCCTTGCCGGTTCCCTTGGTGCGCAGGTCTTTCAGGTTCATTTGGTTAAGGTATCAAGGATGCAAAAAATGAAAAGCGGCAATTACCGGGCACCTCGAAATTTATCGGGCAGCTTGCATCGGGGCAACGCTCACACCGGGTTCGTCGAACCGGCGGGCGGATTTGTCACGTTTTCCTGCAAATGTGATTGTCTCTTGAACAGGGTTTGCTGCAGGAAGGGCGCATGAAAGCGAAAAACCTTGTTCGACTATGGTTTGCTGGTGCCTTGCTGGCACCGTCGGCAGCCCTTGCTGCGGTTTCTGACTGGGCCGAAGAGGACGGCGCCCGCATTCGGCTGGTCGCGGCTGAGCCGGATGCGAACGCCAGTGAGTTGCGGGCGGCCCTGCAGGTTGAGCTGAAGCCGGGCTGGAAGACCTATTGGCGCAATCCCGGTGATGCCGGGGTGCCGCCGCAGCTGAATTTCAGCGGCAGCATCAATATTGCCGGCTTTACCCTGCATTTTCCGGTTCCCGAGCAGTTTGATGAGGGAATAAGCCTGTCAACCGGCTACACGAAGTCCGTCGCATTCCCGATCACGCTGCAGATGATGGCGCCCGGCACGGCAAGCTCGCTCAAGACCAGTGCGTTTCTGGGCATCTGCGACGAGATTTGCGTGCCGGTTCAATTGGAATTCAAGGTGGATGTGCCCGTCGTCAATGCCAGCACGGCCGATCAGGCGCTTGTGACATCCTTCTTCGATGCATTGCCCGGCCCGGCCCTGCCCGGTTTTGAGATTACCTCGATAAGCCGTGCCGGCAAATCGTTGACGCTCATGCTCGAAACGCCGGACGGCAAGGCGGAACCGCAGCTCTTTGTCGCCGCGGACGGCTATTTGCTGGGCACGCCAAAGCTCGCTGGCGTAATGGGCAAGACCTT
>JANNRN010000070.1:0-3794 GCA_031401375.1 Phyllobacteriaceae bacterium
GTTATATAAAGGCCGTAGCCCGTCTTCGACAGAATGCGCGCCACGACCGAACAAATGCCTCCGGCAACGCCGCAAATCATAACCTTGCCCGCCATTTCCACTCCTCGCCGTTCAAAAATTTGCCTGGCAACGTTTTGCCGATCAGTTGTTCAAGACTTGTCTGCCTCATGTGCCTCCAAAAACCACAGCGCTTTATCGAGCGAACGCGAGAACGCAGTGAAGATGTCAGCGGTGTCGGCATCTCCGGCTTCGTCCGATGCGTCGATCGCCGCACGAGTCGCGTTGGCAAGATTGCCGTAGCGTTCTGCCAGCGCGGTGACATGGTCTTCAACGCTGACGAGATTGGCCGGATAGGCCTTGAGTATGGAACCTTCCGCCACTGCCTGGGTCGTTCCAAGCGCAACTCCACCAAGCTGCACGATGCGCTCTGCCAGAATGTCGACATGCCCATCAATCTCGGTCCGGAAACCATCAAGCATTTCATGTACTGCGATGAACTGGCGTCCCCTCAGATTCCAATGTGCCTGCTTCGTCATCAGGGCGAGGTCGATCGCATCGGCCAAGCGGTCGTTGAGAAGCGCCGCGACAGAAGTTCTGGTGTTGGACTTCAGATTATTGCGGGTCTCACGAAGCTTCATTCGTCAACTCCTTCTCAGGTTGTCCCGAAACGATCGCTGGGCTTGCCATTACATGATCTCGTTCAGCGTTCAGTCTCGTTGGCCCATCGGGTCGCGCGCGCCAGTGTTTGAGACGTTGTAACCTTCCAAAGATAGCCGCTAGCATTGGCCTCGCCGGCAGGAAAAGCCGGTACCCGAGTTCAAGTGACGCCAAAACTCCGGGCAGCGCCGCAGCACGCGCGGCCCAGCGCCAAACTGGCAAACGCGTCCATACCTCAACAAACGCGGCTGCGCCGGAGACAAGCGCTCCACTCCCCGTGCGCACATGAAATCGTTCCATGGCCTGCTGCTGCGTCAGACCATCCGGGATCACAGCGCTCGGGTCCGAGACATCGACAAAGCAGAGAGCGCCGGTTTCATCTTTGCGCCGGTAGTGCCCGATCTCTGACCGACAGAGCGGACATGACCCATCGAAAAAAACCATCGGTCCTGAATGCTCCTCGCTCACAACATTCTCCTCAAACTCGGTCATTTGACCAACACTGGCGCTTCACGAATGTAGGTCGTGTCCTCGATTTGTCGAACGAGGAAGTCTGCGACATCTGCACGTGAGATGATCCCGTTCCGCCATTGAGAGGGGTCTCGAAGAATCCGGTATCGGCCAGCGCGTGGCCCCCCAAACAAGACCCCCGGTCGCACGATTGTCCAATCAAGCCCGCTTTCCTTGATCATCAGTTCCTGCCGCGACTTGTCCTCATAGGCATGGCCAAAGACGACCTGAAATGGCAATCGCTGAAGCCGGCTGATACTCGCGCCGCTGTCCCCAGCACCGAAGCCCGTAACGCAGATAAGGCGTTTGACGTTCAGCGCTTGCATGGCTGAAATCAAAACCGCTGTCGCTTCAGAAAACAGATGGACGGGCCGGAACAATTCACCAAATCCAACGCCAAGGGTTGACATCACTACATCCACGCCCGCGAGCGCCGCTTGAACATCGCGGGGTTGACGCGCGTCGCCAATTATTTTCTCCAACTTCGGGTTGTCAATATCGATCGACTTTGCCGTTCGCGCCAGCGCGCGTACATGATAACCAGCTGCAAGTGCTTCTCTTGTCGTCTCCAACCCTATGCCCTTGCTCGCACCAATGATCAGAACCAGCACGATTCCGTCTCCTCTGCGCTTTCATTAATGCTTTATCCACGAAGACTCTCGACAACCCAACTTTCAATGCTGCAGCCTGCATCCCAGAAGCTGCTAAGACACGCCGCATGCCCGAAAATCCGTTCAGAAAAACCGAACCTATTCGTGCTCGCCATCATGACGACGGCCAGAGGCGCGGATGAACACACCAGGTTTTTTCGCAGCCGCCGCGAGGGTTGCGACAGTAATCGCCGCAGCGGCTATCAGGACAGTATGCCCGATCAAGCTCGCGGCTAGAAATGTATAACTTCCGATGGCGATCGAGGCCGCGACAGCCCACATCGCTCCCAGGATCTGCAACACGTAATGCCGAATGGCGACGTCAGGAACATTGCGAAGCGGGCTGACTTCGTGATTGAAGATGAAGTTCCAAGCGAAGGCGACCTGGTTTCTTGCGTTAGCGAACATTGTCTTGAACCTTTCTGTTAAAGTGGGACAAACCGTTTTGCGACTAGCGCTCTTTGTTTAGTAGCGAAAGATACGTCGCGATGGCCTTTTTGGATCAAAGACAAAAGCATCCTGGAGAGTTTCGCGCTTGCACACCCGGCCACGACAGGAAGGACCAAGACGCTGATGTCCGCCCAAGCTCGTAACAACGCGGGGAGGCAGACACCGCCCCGCATCAACCTAGTCGTAGCTAAGCTGGGTCGCCTTGCCGCGAAACACCGTGTAGGCCAGGATCGAGTAGCCGATGATGAGTGGCAGCACGAACAGCGTGCCCACCAGAATGATCATCAGACTTTCGGGCGCGCTGGCCGCGTCGTAGATCGTCAGCCGATCGGGCACGACATAGGGGTAAGAGCTGTAAGCCATGCCCGCAAAGCCAAACGCCATCAGAACAGAGGCTGCGGCGAACGGAACCCACACATAGGCGTCCCCAGGCGCCGGAAGGCGGCGTAGTATGACCCAAAGGACCACCAATACCAGGGTCGCGCGCACTGGAAAAGGCAACAGCACCAGCGTTTCCGGCCAGCCGAACCATTTGTCAAAAATGCGCGGGCTGACGAGCGGGCTGGCCAATCTCACCGCCCCCATCCCCAGCACCATGCCCCACATTCCGCCACGCGCCCAAGCGACGGCCTTGGCCTGCAGCGCCTCATCCGTCTTCAGGATGATCCAGGCCGCGCCGATGAAGCCATAGGCAACGGTCAAGAATATCGCATTCAGCAGCGCGAAGGCCACGTTCAACGCGGTCCACTCAAGCCCCATGATGTAGAGGCCCAGCATGAACCCTGCGAAAAGGCGGTCATCATGCTGCCCGCGAAGAAGGCCCGGTCCCACAACGGCTTGTGCGGCAGCGGCGCCTTCACCCGGAACTCGAACGCGACGCCGCGCAGGATCAGCGCGATCAGCATCACCGCCACCGGGTCGTAAAGCGCCGTAAGGATCATGCCGTGCGCCACAGGAAAGGCAACGAGAAGGATGCCGATGGCGAGAACCAGCCAGGTTTCGTTGGCGTCCCAGAAGGGCCCGATCGAGGCGACCATGCGGTCGCGCTCGACCGGCGTGGCAAAGGGGAACAGGATGCCCACACCCAGATCGAAGCCATCCAAGACCACGTAGATCAGGATCGACAGGCCCATCAGGGCTTCAGTGCATTATTGGGCCACAGATATACGGTAGGCGCGCCGATATGGTCATGAAGCCTACTGGAGAATTTGAAACGGAGGCTTTTGGAACAACAGGGTCGTCCGTTAAGTTCCATTCAAGACCCTGACCAGCCAAATAGTGAAAACCAATCAGCGCGGCGCTCTAGTTCCAGCTCTTGCGTGTTCCCCGCAGGTGTGGGGATGAACCGTTCTGTTTCCGTCCGAACTATGCTACATAGTTCGGACAGAGTGGGCTTGCGAATGTCCGAAATATGTAGCATAGTACGGACGGAAACAGAACGGTTCATCCCCACACCTGCGGGGAACACGCAAGAGCTGGAACTAGAGCGCCGCGCTGATTGGTTTTCACTATTTGGCTGGTCAGGGT
>JANNRN010000071.1:0-3816 GCA_031401375.1 Phyllobacteriaceae bacterium
ACCTGATCAGCGTCATAGGTCAGGCGCAGATCTTCTTTCCAATGCGGGGCCAGCCAGTCGCCGAGCGCAGTCAGCGTGCGCGCCAGCAGCGGCAGCACCGTCAGCCGGTAGAAGGCGCGGTTTGCCTCCTGATAATTTGAAAACGTATTGTCGCCCGGAATGCCAAGCAGCATGGGCGGCACGCCGAAGGCGCGATCTCCCGTGCCGCGGCGTTCTTGGCCTCGAGAAAATCCATGTCTTTCGGGGTCAGGCCCATCGGTTTCCAGTCCAGCCCTCCTTCCAGAAGAAGCGGACGCCCTGCCCGCCCCGCACCCTGGTAGCCGTCCTGGAGCTCCTCTTTCAGCCGGTCGAACTGGTCGGGAGTGAGGTTGCCGCCCTCCTTCGGCGCGTAGACCAGCGCACCGGAAGGCCGCGCGGAATTGTCGATCAGCGCCTTGTTCCAGGCGCTCGCGGCATTATGAACGTCGAGCGCCATCGCTGCGGCTTCAAGCGGGGCGAAGCCGTAATGATCATCAAGCGGATGAAACAAGGTCAGGTGCAAGGCGCCGGCCACGCCGCGCTCGTCCCCCGTCAGCCCGATCCGCCGTTTCGAACCGCCCGCCCTGTAGGAGAGCGCCACCGGCCAGCCATCGCCGCCGGTCTCCACGCTGACGCGCTCCGGCCGCAACAGATGGAGTTCGAGTGCCTCGCCGGCGCCGACAAGTTCGACATAGGCGTTGCCGGACAACATCAGCGTTGTATAGAGCGCCTCGAAGAAAGAGGTGCCGCGCTGCCTTGGGTTGGGACCCTCGAGCAGGTCCTTCAGCGGATGCCCGTCAAGCTCCTCGACGCCGCGGTACAGCAAGAGCGGGATGGCGCCCGCCGCCTCGGCCACCAGCCGTATCGAGCGATAGACCACCGGATTGCGCAAATATCCTTCGCGGGTCAGCGCCGCGTGGTCGCGCCGTGTCCAGGAGGCCGACCCTTGTGTCTCCAGCGCGATGAAGCCATAGCCGCCGCTCTTGGCGCTCAGGCGCGTTTCATCTGCGCCGCGTCGCCGCAACGGCCAAGTCCATCGAGATTTCATTGATGGTTCCTTATGTAAGTGTGCGAATGCGCGGCGCGCCTCGCCCGGTCAGCATGAGTTCGGAAAGCGCCCAGACGAGCGCATCGAGCCGGTCGGGCGATCTGCCGCCCGAGAGCCCCTCGACCGAGAAATCGCAGAGTTCGTCTTCAAGTTCGGGGAAGCGTCCGGCATGGCGGATGCGTCCCTGTTCGTAGAGTGCGGCGACCGGTTCGGCCCGCGCCCATTTTCCGCGCGTTGCGTGGACGGATCGCACCGGAACATTTGGATCAACCTGGCGGATGACGGCCTCGACCATGTCGCCACCCTGATTGGCTTCGACCACAATCCGATCGGCCTCAAGCAGGTGATAAAGCGACACCACCCGTTCAGCCCAGCGGCGCGGCGGCGCCGGGCGGAAGCTCCTGTCCGCCAGCACCCAGCCGGTCCCGTCATCGTCAAGGCCCGCCGCAACAATCCCGCAGGCATCCGAGCGTTTGGTCGAGGTGGCGGGCGGGTCGACGGCGATGACAATCCGATTCAACTTTTCAGGTCTAATGCCTTGAATTTTCTCGATATCTGCCCGCTTCCAGAGCGCGTCCTGCCGGTCCTCAACCAGTTCGCCGTCGAGTTCCTGCCGGCCGAGCCGTGTGCCACCATATTGGGCGTTCACGGTTTTCAGAAAGCCGGGCGCCAGGTGTTCGGCGTTGTCGCTGGTGCGCATGATCGTCTGCGCCACTTCCCGGTCGGCGAGAAGCCGCTTCATCAGCGCCACCGGCTTTGGCGTTGTCGTGGCCACGATGCGCGGGTGATCGCCGAGCCGCAGGCCGAACTGCAGCATGTCCCAGGTCTCGATACCGTGTTTCCACTTGGCGATCTCGTCGCACCAGGCCGCCGCAAATTGCGGTCCGCGCAACGAGTCCGGATCCTCGGACGAAAACAATTGGGCGACCTGTCCGCCCTCCCAGACGAGCTGGCGTTTGGAAGAATAAAATCGCGGCCGCTTGTGGCGGGTTGACGCCTTGATCCCGGCCGGGCCTTCGATCATCACGTCGCGCACGTCGGCGATTGTCTCGCCAACCAGGGCAATCGGCGATATCGGATTGGCCGCGAACGGGGCCAGTCCGTGCACCAGGCAATTCACCCATTCCGCGCCGAGCCGCGTCTTTCCCGAACCACGCCCGCCCATGACCAGCCAGGTCATCGGGTGATCAAAGCGTATCTGGTTCGTCCTGCCGTTCAGCATCCATTCCGGCGTTGATCCCAGCATCTGCCGCTGATCGAACTTTTCCTGCAACCAGTTCCTTGAGCCGTTGCTGTGCAAGTTCATCAATGCGACCGCCAATCTTGTTCAACACATCCCGCAGCTCGTCTTCGCTCAATTTGGTTTCAGCCCCCTGCCCGCCGCTGAACTGGCTCACGTCAAACCCGGTGAGCCGCACCAACTTTTCGAACGACTTCATCGCGAGGTCGAGCCTGTCGAGCGAGCGTTTCTGAACGAGGCCGAGTTTCCCGCTTGCCACAAGCGCCGCCGTGTCGGCGAGGATGTTGCGCCAGGATTTGCGCACGCTGCCGATGAATTCCTCCTCGCTCGGTTCATACGCCGCCGGTTCCGGCTCCGGCGTCTTGCCGGGTTCATCCACAAAGGCCCATATGCCGTCATCACCTTTGAAGACCTTGACCGTTACTTTGCGCGGATCATCATCCGCCAGATTCCCGCCGATCTCCCAGTTGCCCTTGTTGCGGTGGTTCATGACGGTCGAGACTGCGACGCCGCTCAGCGCCGCCGCCAGATTGTCCGGCACCATCAGCTCTTGCTGTGCAAACTTCAAAGCCTCAGCATCAGGCAACGCGTCACGCGGCATGCAGCCTCCATATATTTTCAATGTCGGGAAACCCGCCGTCGCGGCCTGTAAGGCGCAATTATCGAGTATGCCAAAGGTATACGTGAGGACCGTCACGGTGTCAAGGATAATTTTCCTAATTATATACTTGACATAGCAAACTGAATTTTGCATAATCGGGTCAAGGAGTTAGCCCGATGACCAATCTCACCGATCCAATGTTTCACGATAACGACGCGGCGCGTGAGCATCTTGAATCCATTCGTTGGGCGGATGGCGTTTATTGCCCTCATTGCGGCAATGCCGAAGAGACAAGCATTCACAAGCTCGCTGGCAAGTCACATCGTCCGGGGTTGTTTCAGTGCAACGCTTGCCGCCAGCACTTCACGGTCACTGTCGGGTCTGTCATGGAACGCTCAAAAATCCCTCTTTCGAAGTGGGTTCTTGGTTTTCATCTTATGGCGGCGTCAAAGAAAGGCGTTTCCGCGCACCAGATTCATCGGATGCTTGGCATTACATATAAAACCGCTTGGTTTATGTGCCATCGTATCCGCGAAGCAATGAAAGAGGACGTTAAATCATCCGGCCCACTTGGCGGTGCTGGCAAGACTGTTGAGGCGGACGAGACCTATCATGGCAAGCGCGAGACACCTCGCAATCTGTCTCGCGGTCGTATCGCCAATCCCACCAAATCCGGCAAGGCTGGCGGCGCATTGAAGCGCATCATCGTAGGCTTGGTTGAGCGCGGCGGGAAATCCCGCATGTTCCAAATCAACGATGCGTCGGCTTCAACAGTTCGCGAAATTCTGGTTAAAAACGTTGATCGCGGTTCCAATCTCCACACGGACTCCTCACGCCTCTACACCCGAACGGGTGAGGAATACGTGTCGCATAAGACAACCAATCACGCCAAGGGTGAATATGCCCGCC
>JANNRN010000072.1:0-4846 GCA_031401375.1 Phyllobacteriaceae bacterium
CGGTTTTGTGAGGTTGTTGTGATAAATTCCTGCTCTCGGCGCTGCCCCTCATCCGACCCTTCGAGCCACCTTCTCCCCGTAAGGACGGGAGAGAAGGGGTCGCCAACGTCTCAGTTCCCTTCTCCCTGCCTCTTGCGGGGAGAAGGTGGCTCGAAGGGTCGGATGAGGGGCAGCGCCGAGAGCAGGAATTTATCACAACAACCTCACAAAACCGTCCGCGACCGCAAAGCCGCGCTCAGCGTGCCGTCATCGAGATAGTCCAGTTCGCCGCCGACCGGCACACCATGGGCAAGGCGGGTGACTTTGACGCCAAATCCCGCCAGTTGATCGGTGATGTAGTGCGCCGTTGTCTGTCCTTCCACCGTTGCGTTGACCGCAATGATGACCTCTTGCACCGCTCCCTTTGCAACGCGGTCCACCAGAGCGCCAATGTTGAGGTCATCCGGGCCGACGCCGTCCAGCGGCGACAGGCGCCCGCCCAAAACGTGATAGCGCGCGTTGATGAAACTTGCCCGCTCCAGGGCCCAAAGATCAGCCACATCTTCCACAACGATCAGGATCGCATCATCGCGGCGCGGGTCCGTGCAGATCGTGCAAGGGTCAAACGTGTCGGCATTGCCGCAGACCGAGCAGATGCGCACCTTTTGATGCGCTTCGTGCATGGCTTCGGCCAGCGGGCCCATCAGCTGTTCTTTCTTCTTGATCAGCGCCAGCGCCGCGCGACGCGCCGAGCGGGGTCCCAGTCCCGGCACCTTGGCCAGAAGCTGGATCAGGCGTTCGATTTCAGGTCCTGCGATTCGTTTTGACATTACGATTTCCTAACCAAGTTCATTTACTTTGGACAGAACTTAAGTTCGCAAGGAAGATTGCGATGGGAAGAGAAGACCTGACGACGCGCGCGGCGCAAAACGGCGACCGCGCAATTCTCGAACGGCTGATCGGCGAGTGTTACGCGACAGTCTATCCCGGCTGGTATGACGAAGACGTTTTGGGCGACGCCCTGCCTGCAATGTTGCGCATTGATCCGGCGCTACTGGATTCCGGCCGCTATTTTGTCGTTTCGCTCGGCGGTACCGTGGCGGGTTGCGGCGGGTGGAGCACCAACGCACCCGGAAGCGAAGCGTCGATCGAAAAAACCGGTCATATCCGTCATTTTGCCACCCACCCGGACTTTATGGGCAAAGGTATAGGCGGCGCCATTCTGGACCGCTGCATTGGTGAGGCCTTGCAAACCGGCATGGGGCGGCTGCGGTGTTTTTCGAGCCTGCCAGCGGAGGGGTTTTATGCACGGCACGGATTTGCCAAGCTTGGCGATGTCAATGTGATGCTGGGCGAGGGCGTGTATTTTCCGGCGGTGCAGATGGAGCGCGGGCTGGCATAAGCCTGCCAGATGCAAGGCTGTTCACTTTGCCTTCAGAAGCAGCTTCATCAAGCGGACAAGAAAGTAAGCTTCGATTGCCGCCAGAATCAGGAGCGTGACAGTGTTTGTGTCTGGCACGCCCTGATTCACGACCAGTCCCGCGACCACGTCGCCCACCTCGATGAATATCCGGGTTGCCAGCATCAGCGCCAACAGCGCTGCGCTGTTCAAGACAAGCGCGATGATAATGCCCAGTACCGAACCCAGAATCCGCACCCCGGTGCTGTACAGCCCGAACTGCTCTGAAAAGGTGCTGATCGTCACACCGGGGAAAAACGAACCGGGGATCGCCATGTAGACATAGGCGAAGAACAGACCGGCTAAGACCAATATCCAGCCGAACAGCTTCGCTGACACTGGAATTTCGGGCTGCAGCAATTTCTTGAGCTCGTTCATCGAGATCCCCAATTTCAACATGGAAGAAGCCACCCCTTGTCAAGACGCTTTTTGGGCTGCGGGAGCTGGTCTTGCCATCTGAAATGACATACTTCAAATGAATTATTTTAGCAGATAAAATGCACGAAATTTATGTGACGCGCCCTGACCTTAACTTGCTGACTGTTTTCAACGCTATCGCGCAAACCGGCTCCGTCTCTGCAGCTGCCGACCTATTGTCTTTGAGCCAGCCCGCCGTGAGCCATGCGCTGAACCGGCTGAGGACTCTGACAGGCGGCCCGCTGTTTGTGCGCGGCGGCGGCGGCCTTCTGGCCACGCCGCGCGCGCTGGAAATGCGGTCGGAAGCCGAGCAGACCATTTTGGCAGCGCAGACTTTACTCATGCCCGCCTCATTCGATCCTTCGTCAGATGCGAGATCGTTCAGGATCGCTTCCAGCGACTACTCCAGCATGACGCGCATGCCGCCGCTTCTGCGTTCAGTCCGAAAGAAGGCCCCCAACTGCACGATTGAACTGGCTAACATAGGTGCCTCCACCGTGCGGCAGCCGGAATCGGGTGATATCCATCGCTTATTTTGGGGTATCGAGCCGCCCGCAAGCCCGTTTACCTCCATAAAGCTGTTCGACGAGAAGCTGGCCGGGATCATGTGCCGCACGCATCCCTTGGCCGAGCTGGCGCGGCAAGGGAGCGTTGCGCTGGACCATTATCTCGCCTTTCCCCACGCGGTGGTTTCATATGGGGTCTCAAGCGGCAATCCAGTGGATTCGGCATTGAAGCTGAAAGGGCTGAACCGGCAAGTGCGCTATAACGGCCAGAGTTTTTCGGGCAATCTTAATGCGATTTCCGGGACAAATCTGATCATGTCATTGCCATTCAGACTTTTGCCTCATGCCGCCAGCATGGGATTTGTCAGCTTCGAATTGCCGGTATCGGTTGCCCCCTATCCATTCTCTTTGATTTGGCACGCGCGGACCGAGGCTGATGCTGCGCTGAGCTGGCTCCGCAGCGAGATCGCGGCTGTTGGCGCAAAGGCACAAATCGAGAGCTGGCCGAAGGTCAAAACGGCATCTTGAATCCCGGCGGTATCGGCAGACCCGCTGTGAGCGCCTGGGTCTTCTCCGCCATCACGGCCTCTACCTTGACCTTGGCGTCATTGAACGCCGCGACGATCAAATCCTCAAGAATTTCGCCCTCGTCTTTCACAAGCAGCGACGGGTCAATCGACAAGCCGTTCAGGCCGCCCTTGCCGTTCAGCCGCACCTTGACCAGCCCGCCGCCGGAGACGCCTTGCGCTTCGACAAGGGCCATCTCCTCCTGCATGGCCTGCATCTTGGCCTGCATTTCCTTGGCCTGTTTCATGATGCCCAAGAGGTCTTTCATCGCAATGCTCCGATTCTAGTTGTCATTGATGTCGTCCTCGCCAGCAGTGTTTTCAATGACCGCATCGCTTGTTTCGGCGGAGCGAATGGCATCGGTTTCGCCGGAAATCCTGACGTCAATGATTTTCGCGCCCGGAAATTGCGCCATAATGGCGGCGACATCCGGATCGGCCCTGGCGTCGTTCAAGAGGCCGGTTCGGGCGTGATTGTCGGCATCATCCAGCGTCGCGCTGCCTGTGCCAGCCGAAACGCTCACCATCCAGCGCTGGCCGGTCCATTCCTGCAGCCGCTTGGCAATATCGCCGGCAAGTGTCTTCGGCGCGGCCTGTGCGAGGCTGATGTCGAGCCGCCCCGGCTCGAGCTTGACCAGGCTCACATATTTGCGAAGCAATATCTTGAAGTGAATGTCGCGCTTCTTCTCGGCAAGATCGGCAATATCATTGAGTGTGACAATACTGACAAGCGCTGCGGGTTCGCCCGCAACCGGCGCCTGGCGCGCAACAGGATCTGGCGTTGGGGAAACAGCAAGCCGGGCCGATCCACCGGTTCCAGCAACGGACATCAACTGCGCCGCCGTTCCGCCCGGTCCGCCGGCGGTCGGGCCGGTCTCCGGATTCGGTGAGGGATCGGCACTGTCCAGCCGCTTGATGACCTCGTCCAGCGTTGGCAAGTCGGCGGCATGCGCCAACCTGATCAGAACCATTTCGGCCGTGCTGACCGGCCGGTTGGACTCCGCGGTTTCCGCGATCCCCTTCAACAGCATTTGCCATGACCGCGAAAGCGTGCGCGTCGACAGCGTTTCGGCAAATTTGCCGCCGCGCCCGCGTTCGTCCTCCGTCAGGGATGGATCTTCCGCTACTTCCGGCACGAAGCGGATGCGCGTCACCAGATGGCAGAATTCGGCGAGATCCGTCAGTACCGCAACCGGATCGGCGCCTGAATCATATTGGTCGCGAAATCCCTTCAACGCCTGCGCTACCTCACCGCGCATCACCTGTTCGAACAGGTCGATGATGCGGGCGCGGTCTGCAAGGCCAAGCATTGAGCGAATTTGCCCGGGATCCACCGCGCCGTTTCCATAGGCAATCGCCTGATCGAAGATCGACAGCGAGTCGCGAACCGAACCCTCCGCCGCCCGTGCGATCATGGCGAGCGAGGCATCATCGACATCAATCGCTTCCAACCCGGCTATGTGACGCAAGTGCCGGACAATCGCCGCCGCTTCGACGCGCCTCAAGTCAAAACGCTGGCAGCGCGAAAGGACGGTGACAGGAACTTTTCGGATTTCGGTGGTGGCAAAAACAAATTTCACATGCGGCGGTGGTTCTTCCAGTGTCTTCAGCAATGCATTGAAGGCCGACGTGGAAAGCATGTGCACTTCGTCGATCACATAGACCTTGTAACGCGCCGACACCGGGCGATAGCGCACCTGCTCGATGATCTCGCGAATATTGTCGATGCCGGTATGCGAGGCCGCATCGATTTCGATCACATCGACATGGCGGCCTTCCATGATGGCAAGGCAGTGTTCGCCAAGCTCCGTCAACTCGACCGAAGGCTGGTCAATAAGCGCGGTTTTGTAGTTGAGCGCCCGCGCCAAAATACGCGCCGTCGTGGTCTTGCCGACACCGCGCACGCCGGTCAGCATCCA
>JANNRN010000073.1:0-2646 GCA_031401375.1 Phyllobacteriaceae bacterium
GCCCGCCGCACGTTCCGCCGCCGCCAGTGCGTCTCTTGCCGCTCCAACGCGCCGCACGGCTTCCCTGGCGGCGTCACGCGACATGCGCTCGACCTCCAGCGCCTTTGCCAAAGCGGCCTTCGCTTCGCTTTCGACGGTCTGGGCATTGCGCAGCCTCGTGCTCGCCGCCGAGACTTCCAAATCAAGTTCGGCGAGCCGGTTCTTCTGCGCCAATCTGAGCGCGGCAGGCGTCGGCGCGTCGGCGCTGGCGACATACCCGTCCCATCGCCACAAAGCGCCTTCTTTGGACACCAGCCGCTGGCCGGGCCGCAGCAGCTTGGCCAGACCCGGCGCACTTACCGCGTCTGCCACACCGATCTGCGACAGGCGGCGCTGCAGCTGACCCGGTGCGCGCACATGGCTTGAAAGCGGCGTCGCGCCGTCCGGCAAATCGCCGGCGTCATGCAGAAAAACTGAATCGGACCAATAGGCTGCGGCGGAACGGTCAAGTGGTGAATCAAGATCATCGCCCAAGGCGGCGCCCAGCGCCACTTCAAAGCCTTTGTCGACTTTCATTTGCTCAACGACGGCTGGAAACAGGCCTTTCGAACCGGCATTGAGAATATTGGCGAGGGTTCGCGCCTCTGTCTCCACCCGCCCAAGCGCGGTCCTTGATTCCTGAACCGGCTCACGCGCGTCACTCTCGCGCTGGCGCAATACTGCGACCTGGCGCTCGGTTTCGGCAACCAGCCTGTCCGCTTCGGCTTGCTGTCCTTGCGCCGCTTCAAGCTCAATCTTTTTCTGAGCCGGATCGGCAAGCGCCGAGATCCGTTTTTGGATTTCCTCGGCTTCATCGGCAATTGAAGAAAGCTGCGCGGCAAGGCGGCTTCGGCGCTCGCCGGCGTCGCGCTCGGCCCGTTCCAACTGGCCCCGCAGCGCGACCGTCTCGGCACGTTCGGAAGTAATCACCAGAAGCTGCGCCTCGCTCGATTTCGTCTTTTCCTCAGCGGCGTGAAACGCCACGCGCCGCGCCTCCTCTTCGCCGCTCGCTCCGGTTCTTGCGGCAACGAGTTCAGCTTCCTCCTCAGAAAGGCGCTGCAGAATCCCGGCATTGTCGGCGAGCAATTGCTCTTCGCGCCTGATGTCGCTGGAAAGCTGGTCGAGCCGCCGCTCCAGTTCGCTCTTGCGGTTGCGCAGCCGCTCTGCTTCCTCTTCGATCTGCGCCTTGGCAATCGTCAGCCGCTGCAAGACCGCCGCCGCGCGGGTTTCCGCTTCGCGAAGACCGGGCAGATGATGCGCGCCAACAGCCTGGTCCTTGGCGGCATTCATCTGGCCCTGCGCCCGCCGGGCAACTTCAGCCATGGCGGCATTCAGCGCGGAATTTGCCTCGCCTTCCTGCAGCTTGGACTGCGTCCAGCGCGTGTGCAGCAATATGGCTTCGGACTTGCGGATATCCGCCGACAATGTCTTGAACCGCGAGGCCTGCCGGGCCTGGCGCTTCAGGCTTTCGATTTGGCTGGCAAGTTCCGCCGTCACATCGTCCAGGCGCTCAAGATTGGTCTCTGCCGCGCGCAGCCGCAGTTCCGCCTCGTGGCGGCGCGAGTGCAGGCCGGATATGCCTGCCGCCTCTTCCAGAAGCGCCCGCCTTGCCTGCGGCTTGGCCTGGATCAATTCGCCGATACGGCCCTGCCCGACCATGGACGGTGAGCGCGCACCGGTGGATTGATCGGCAAACAGCAATTGCACGTCCTTTGCCCGCGCTTCCTTGCCGTTGATGCGGTAAACTGATCCGGCCTCGCGTTCGATACGGCGGGAAACGACCAGTTCGTCGCTGTCATTGAAGCCGGCCGGCGCGGTGCGGTCATTGTTCTGCAGGAACAACGTCACTTCGGCCGTATTGCGCGATGGACGGGTGCCGGAGCCGGAAAAAATCACGTCATCCATGCCGGAGGCGCGCATGTTCTTGTAGGAATTCTCGCCCATCACCCAGCGCAGGGCCTCAACCAGATTGGACTTGCCGCACCCATTCGGTCCGACAACGCCGGTCAATCCCTTCTCGATAAGGAACTCGGTTGGTTCGACAAACGACTTGAAGCCCAAGAGGCGGAGTTTGGAAAAGCGCATCAGGCCACTTCTCCGCAACGGTCCGCAGGGGCCGTCACTGAATGGGCCCCATGGCGTGCATGATCAAAGCATGCTGTCGATGATGGCCGACATTTCCGCAACAGACAGCGCCCCCGAATATTTCTTGCCATTTATGAAGAAGGTTGGCGTTGATTCAACGCCAAAGTCCTTGGCCGCGCGCTCGCGCACTGCGTTCACATCGTCCAGAAGTTTCTGGTTCGTCAAGCAAGCCTTGAAACTATCCTGTGAAAAACCGGCGAGCCTGGCGATTTGCAGGAGCGCCGCCTGCGCATCTTCCGCTCGCGACCAAACATCCTGCTGCTGGAACAAGACACTGACCATCGGATAATATTTGTCCTCTGCCGAGCAGCGCGCCAGCATGAAGGCCGCCGTGGCGCGTGGATCAAACGGGAATTCGCGCAAAACCAGACGCGCCTTGCCGGTATCCAGATAGTTCTTGGTAATGTCCGGCAGCGTGGTTTCGTGAAAATTCTTGCAATGCGGACAGGTCATCGAGGCATATTCGACAATGGTGACCTTCGC
>JANNRN010000074.1:0-4601 GCA_031401375.1 Phyllobacteriaceae bacterium
AACTTTTCCAATCCACCGCCGCCGCTCTTCGTAGAGCTTGCATCGGGGTCGTGATGATCGCGGGACCGCCTCAAGCGGGTTCAGTATTGAGCATGGGAGATTTTCATGAAGATCGTTCTTTTGGGTGCCGCTTTGGCGCTGTCACTATCCACAGTTTCCGCTTTATCTGCCAACATCGTCGAAACCGCCAAGGGCGCGGGAACCTTCGGCACTTTGCTTGCGGCTGCCCAGGCGGCCGGCCTTGCCGATGCGCTCGCGAGCGGTGAGAACCTGACAGTATTTGCGCCGACCGACGAGGCTTTCGCAAAACTGCCGGCCGGCACGGTTGAAGAGCTTTTGAAGCCTAAGAACAAGGACAAGCTCGCCGCAATTCTTTCCTACCATGTTCTGCCGCGCCAGCTCGTCGCCAATCAGATCCCGGCAGGCCCGATCCATGTGCGCACGATCAAGGCGGGCGGCGACCGCACTTTGGCGATCAGCAAAGGGGCGGATGGTGTGACGGTGGACAACGCCAAGGTCATCAGCGCCGACATCAAGGCGGACAATGGCATTATCCACGTCATTGACTTAGTCATGTTGCCGAAAAGCTGACACCGATTTCAAATTCGGCAAATTTTTGACAATAAAAAGGCGCAAATACGGCGCCTTTTTTTGTTTGTAAAAATATAACTAAATAGCAAATGTTAATATGTTCAAAAGTATTTTGATACGTTGCGTTAAAAAATTGGATCACATTATCAGAGAAAATTTATATATCGAATTGTATTATAAAATCACTTGAATGGCATTTTTGGTGACCTAAATATGTTCTACCGCAACCTTAAGAAAGGTGCGTGTCTGTCAAAAACCGAAACTGGGAGTTCATCATGAAGAAGCTGATTTTGGGTACCGCTGTTGCATTGTCACTGGGTGTTTCGGGCGCAATGGCCGCGAATATCGTTGACACCGCCAAGGGCGCGGGAACTTTCAACACCCTTCTCGCCGCCGCCGAAGCTGCCGGCCTTGCAGAAGCTCTTGCAACGGGCAAGGACCTGACCGTATTCGCGCCAACTGACGAAGCCTTTGCCAAGTTGCCGGCCGGAACTGTTGAAGATCTGTTGAAGCCGGAAAACAAGGCCAAGCTTGCCGGCATATTGTCGTATCATGTCGTCGGTTCAAAGATCATGGCCGCTGACATCAAGGACGGCGCAACCGAGGTCAAGACCATCAAGGAAGGCGGCGACAACATGATTGAAGTCGTCAAGGGCGCCGATGGCGTCACCGTTGATGGCGCCAAAGTAGTCACGGCGGATATTGCCGCTGACAACGGCGTTATCCACGTTATCGATGCAGTCATCCTCCCCAAGGACTGACAGGCGAAAGCCGGACGGAAAGGGCGCCCTTGCGGCGCCCTTTTTGTTGGAGGTGACAAGAACAGGGCGAGTTGCTAAGGCGCGCGCGAGCCTCATGCATCGCGAGACATCATGCCCGACCTCCTGCTAGAACTTCGTTCCGAGGAAATTCCCGCCCGCATGCAGCGCAAGGCCGCCGGGGATTTGAAGAAGCTGTTGACCGACGGCCTGGTCGAGGCGGGGCTGACCTATGAGGCAGCGTGCGAATACTGGACGCCGCGGCGGCTGACACTCGATATCCGCGGCCTGACGGCGCGTTCCAAGGATATTCGTGAGGAACGAAAGGGCCCGTCCGTTTCCGCGCCGCAGCAAGCAATTGACGGCTTTGTCCGCGCGGCAGGGCTCGGCTCGATTTCGCAGGCGCAAATCCAGAGCGATCCGAAAAAAGGCGAGTTCTATGTTGCGGTGATTTCAAAGCCGGGCAGGGCGGCAAACGCGATTATCGCTGAACTGATGCCGAAAATTATCCGCGAATTTCCCTGGCCAAAGTCGATGCGCTCCGGCGCGGCCTCGGCGAAACCCGGCTCGCTGCGCTGGGTGCGGCCGCTGCAGTCGATTGTCTGCATGCTCTCCACCGAGCCGGAGGAGCCGGTTGTGGTTGAGTTCGACGTGGACGGCATCCGCTCCGGCAACATGACGTATGGCCACCGCTTTCACGCGCCGGAAGCTTTCATGGTCAAGCGCTTTGAAGACTATGCCGCCAAGCTCGAACGGGCGAAAGTCGTGCTCGATGCGGAGCGGCGCAAACAGATCATCCTCGCCGACGCCCGGAACCTGTGCTTTGCGCAAGGGCTGGAACTGATCGAGGACGAGGCGCTGCTCGAAGAAGTGTGCGGGCTGGTCGAATGGCCGGTGGTGCTGATGGGCGAGTTTGAGGAAGACTACCTCACCATTCCGGAGGAAGTGATCCGGCTGACCATCAAGGCCAACCAGAAGTGCTTTGTCACGCGTGCAGCCTTCCCCCTTGCGGGGAAGGTGTCAGCAGGGCTGACGGATGGGGGTGGTGCGGGAAGTGCTGTGCCGGAAGAAAACTCGCTTCGGCCTTCTTCTGAAAGTTCAGAATTTCCCTTGCCACCCCCCTCCGACCGCTCCGCGGCCACCTCCCCCGCAAGGGGGGAGGCTGGGGCGCTCTCCAACAAATTCATTCTGGTCGCCAATATCGAAGCCTCGGACGGCGGCCATGAGATTGCCAAGGGCAATGGCAAAGTCGTGCGGGCGCGGCTGTCGGATGCCTTGTATTTCTGGAAGACCGATCAGGCTGATTTGCCGGATCTGAAGGATTTGAAGGATTCGGCGGCGAAATTTGGCCTGGACCTGTCAAAGCCGCTCGACCAGCGCATGGCGCGGCTGGATCATTTGAACGTGACATTCCACGCCAAACTCGGCACGCAAGGCGAGCGAGTGTTGCGGATTGCGAAATTGGCGCAGGAGCTGGCGGCGCTGATTGACTCTCCCTCACCTGGTTCGCTGCGCGAACCGTCCTCTCCCCAGGGGGGAGAGGCGAAGGCGTCAGGCGCCGCCGCCTTTCGCCTCTCCCTCCTGGGGAGAGGACGGCCCGAAGGGCCAGGTGAGGGAGAGTCTGCCGCGCTCGCCCGCCGCGCCGCCATCCTTTGCAAAGCCGACCTGCAAACCGAGATGGTCGGCGAGTTTCCCGAGCTTCAGGGCCTGATCGGCCGCAAATATGCGCTGCTGCAAGGCGAGCACCCCTCCGTCGCCGCCGCCATTGAAGAGCATTACAAGCCGCAAGGCCCGGCGGACCGCGTGCCATCCGATCCGGTGGCGATTGCTGTGGCATTGGCCGATAAGCTCGACACGCTGGTGGGCTTCTGGGCGATTGACGAGAAGCCGACGGGATCGAAGGACCCGTTTGCGCTGCGGCGGGCGGCGCTGGGGGTAATCAGGATTGTGCTCGAGCGAGGGGTGAGGCTGAACCTCGCAAGAATTATCACTGCCCATAGCATTGGGCCTGACTTTCCTGAGTTTGAAAGCGATACCGCAGAGCATCAGGTGGATGGTCGAGTTGTACCCGGGCGAATGTTTGACCTCCTCGCCTTCTTCCACGACCGCCTCAAAGTCTACCTCCGCGATCAGGGTGCGCGGCATGACCTCATTGATGCGGTGCTGGCAGGCGCTCCCTCACCTGGTTCGCTGCGCGAACCGTCCTCTCCCCGTGGGGGAGAGGGGGAAGCGGCGGCGTTGGAACCCTTCCCCTCTCCCCCCCGGGGAGAGGGCAGCTTGCGCAGCAAGCAGGGTGAGGGAGCGACTTCCTTGAACGACGACCTCCTTGCCATCGCCCGGCGCGTTGAGGCGCTGACGGCGTTTATCAATACTGAGGACGGCAAGAACCTGGTCGCGGGCACCAAGCGTGCGGCGAATATTCTGAGCGCGGAGGAAAAGAAGGGCACCATCATCCACAACGTCATCGACATGACGATTTTCACTGATGAGGCTGAGGTGAAGCTGTTTGAGGCGGTGAATCAATCTGCCAATGCGGCAGGCCATGCCATTGAAAGGCAAGACTATTCCGGCGCAATGCAAGCGCTGAGCGCTTTGCGTGAACCCGTTGATTCATTTTTTGAGCATGTGCTGGTCAACGACCCCGACGAAAAAGTGCGGGCGAACCGGCTGGCGCTGCTCGCTGAAATCAGAAGAGCGACGTTAAGGGTCGCCGACTTCTCGAAAATCGCGGGTTAATCAATTGACCTTGATGTCAGCTGGCGCATGTGCCGCGTCTTCCGGCATGCCCTGCGGCTCCACCACGGTGACCGGTTGAGGTTCGCCAGATGGCGGTGTTTCGGACTGGCCCTGCACCGGAACAACGGCGGGCTTGTCTTCCTTGGAGAAGATCAGCGTGTCGTCCGCGCTTTGGCCGCCGCGCAGAATTGTCGGCAGCCTGGTTGGCATGCCGAACGCATCGACCAGCGCGCCGCTCGCCGGTGCTTCGGCTGGTTCGGCCTTTGCCGCGCAGGCGTCGACACTGCAATCCAGTGGCTTGCCAAGGCGAATAACTGAAGACTGGTCGGCAATGGCAGTATCGCCGACGATCTGGATGGAGCCGGCGCGTGCCGGCAAATTGAAGGCCAGCAGGCAAACGCTTGCCGCAAAAAGTCGTTTGAAAGAGGTCACCTGCATCTCCGTCCGCCATTTCATCCAAGTCCATATATCAAAACTTCTTTGCAAACCGTTTGAAGGGTTAGATCAAATTTGAAG
>JANNRN010000075.1:0-2906 GCA_031401375.1 Phyllobacteriaceae bacterium
TCGAATACCGGTTCAGTGATGCGCGGCACAAACACATGGTTCTCGAAAATCAGCCGATAGGTCATGGAGGCTTTTTCTCTGAACGCGACGGCCAGAATGCGCGGGTTGGTGTTTACCGGATTTTCCGAAAAGCCTGGATCGCTGACGATGTTTTTGGGATCATCGTCTTTCAGAACAAGAAACAGGTCCAACAAGCCATCCTGGTTGAGATCGCCGGTGACTTCATGCTCGAGCTTCCAACCCTTGGGCACGAAATCCGAGGCGGACCCGGCTTGCGCCAAGAGCTTTGGATAGACGACTTCGGGAATGGCCAGTTCCTGGGCCGCGGCGGACTGTTGCATGACGAGCGAAATGCAGGCGATCTGGATCGTGCGCGCAAAGCGCTTCATTGCGGGCCGCCTTTGTTTCAATGCCGTTCCGCAGTTAGCGCGACAGCGATTGTGAGTTTTGGCAAGAGAAGATATTGCATCTACATGATGGTGCTGAGACTGTTTTGCAATTGCGGCGGCGATTAGGCTGCCAGACACATAGCATGCCCGGATTGCGCAAGGTGCAAAATGCACGGAGCGAACTTGCTGGAGGTATTCGATGCTTTGCCGCCTTGCTGCCGGGGTTATCCTGCTTGCAGCATTCACCCATCCGGCCGTCGCTGATGAGCAAACGGACTTGCCAGACGCCATGCTCGGCACGTGGGCGCCTGATGCTTCAGCCTGTGTGGACAAGCAGGGCGAAATCAATGACGCCCGGATCGCGGTATCGCCGGACAGCGTCGAGTATTTTGCATCGATCTGGGGCGGCATCGCCTGGCAGCTGCAGGCCGATGGATATAGCGGCTTGGCGCAAATTTCGGAGGAAGGCGAAGGCGAGCCGGAGCCTGACCGCCTGCCGATCACGCTGCGGCTTCTGCCGGATGGGCATCTCGAAATCAGCAAGGGCGGCGATCCCGAGGTCTATGTGAAATGTGCCAACGAAACGCCAGTGCGTTGACAGCGCCGCAACATCAGCATTGGCGTGGATGGCGCACCATCTCCAACTTGTCCGCTCTCAATACCTACTCCAGCACTTTCGGCCAGTTCGCATTAGCGGCAGCGACATTGCCGAGAATGTCCATTTTCCAAGTGTCGCGCACGGCGGTTGAATAGTTGAGATAGAGTTTGCCGTCATTAACGGTCCAAGCTGTGGGGTCGCCTTTGGCGGTTGAACCCTTGGACACAGCATAGGCGCAGTAGCCGCCGTATTGCGGCGCGTATTTTTCAGGGGTGGCAATGAAAGTGTCGCGATTGGCGGCGCTGGCGAAGCGCCACTCGACGCCTTTCCATTCGGTCTTGTATTCGGCGCTGCCTTCAGTGGGCGCGCCGGAAAAATAGGACACTGCATCATAGCCACCGGCAGCGACACCATCGACCAGGCCGGTGAAAATCTCCGCCTTGCCGGCGAAGGCGGGCGATGAGAGCAAGGGCGCGAGCATGGAAAAGGCAAGCAGGGATCGGCGGTTCATGGCAGCACTCCTTCGTGTTGCGTCGAAGCTAGCGGGAAAGGCGGTGACACGCCAAACACAAGGTGGTGCCGTCTGATCACGTCCCGGTGAAGCGCCGCGCCCGCACTTTCGTGCAAATGTCATGGACAAGTGCAACGTTCCTGCGCAATCATGGCTGAAAAGCGCTCGGGGAGGAGCAATTGATGGATCGAGTGAAACTGGCGCTGTCGATGCGGTTTTTGCCGCTCACCGTTTCGGCGTTGATGAGCGTTGTGATCCTCGTCGAAATGCTGGCAGCGCCGTCAACCATTTCGCTGCTTGTGCTGCCGCTGCTGATCTTTGCCGCACTGACATGGCTTGGTGTTCGCGACATCACCCAGGACAAGCGCTCGATCCTGCGCAACTATCCGATCTCCGGCCATGCGCGCTATCTGATGGAGGAAATCCGCCCGAAGATAAGGCAGTATTTCTTTGAGGGCGAAAAGGACGGCAGGCCGTTCCCGCGCGACAAGCGCTCGCTGGTCTATCAGCGCGCCAAAGGCCAGCTCGACAAGCGGCCATTCGGCACCGAGTTCGACGTCTATGATCCGAGCTATGAATGGCTTTCGCATTCGATGGCGCCGAGCGAGGTGAAGGGCCATGATTTTCGCGTGAAAATCGGCGGACCGGACTGTTTGAGGCCCTATGACGCCTCCGTCCTCAACATTTCCGCGATGAGCTTCGGCTCGCTGTCCGCCAATGCCATCCGCGCCCTCAACAAAGGCGCAAAAGCGGGCGGGTTTGCTCATGACACGGGCGAAGGCGGTGTTTCGCCCTACCACCGCGAGAACGGCGGCGACATCATCTGGGAGATCGGCTCCGGCTATTTCGGCTGCCGCGACAAGGCCGGGAACTTTTCGCCGGAGAACTTCGTCAAGACCGCCACAATCGATCAGGTCAAGATGATCGAGATCAAGCTGTCACAGGGCGCAAAACCGGGTCACGGCGGCGTGCTGCCCGCCGCAAAAATCACGGAAGAGATTTCAAAAATACGCGGCGTGCCGATGGGCAAGGATTGCGTGTCGCCATCGGCGCATCCCGCCTTTTCAACACCGCTGGAACTGATGGCGTTCATCAAGCAGCTGCGCGATCTTTCCGGCGGCAAGCCGGTCGGCTTCAAGCTGTGCATCGGCCAGAAGCATGAGTTTCTCGCCATCGTCAAAGCCATGCTCGAGACCGGCATCACGCCTGATTTCATCGTGGTTGACGGCAAGGAGGGCGGCACTGGCGCTGCGCCCTCCGAGTTCATCGACCATATGGGCATGCCGCTGCGCGAAGGCCTCACGTTCGTGCATTTTGCCCTCGTCGGCACGGGACTGCGCGACCGCATCAAGATCGGCGCGTCCGGCATGATGATTTCTGCGTTTGACATTGCGCGGACAATGGCGCT